>JAAAPG010000266.1 GCA_009908405.1 Alphaproteobacteria bacterium
ACTGCGTGACGCGGGCGCGGCGGTGTTGCTCATCTCTGTCGAGCTGGATGAAATCCTGTCGCTGTCGGACCGGATACTGGTCATGTTCGACGGGCGGATCATGGGGGAACGCATGGCGGACGCCACCGATGCGCGCGAACTGGGCCTGTTGATGGCGGGTATGGAAGCGGCATGAACAAACGAATCCCGCATTGGGCCGATGTCACGCTGGTGCCGCTGGTGTCCGTCCTGCTGGCCTTTGCCATTTCCGCGGTGCTGATCTGGGCGATCGGCGAAAGCCCGTGGGAAGCTGTGAAGCTGATGGTCGATGGCGCGTTCGGGTCCAGCTATGGCTGGGGCTATACGCTGTTTTATGCCACGAATTTCATGTTCACGGGCCTTGCCGTGGCCGTCGCCTTCCAGGCGCGGCTGTTCAACATTGGCGGCGAAGGGCAGGCCGCCATTGGCGGCTTGGGCGTGGCGCTCGTGTGCCTGTACATTCCGTGGCCGCACTGGACGCTGGCGCTTTTGGGCGCATCGGTCGGGGCGGCGCTGTTCGGCGCGCTCTGGGCTTTCATCCCCGGCTACCTTCAGGCCAGGCGCGGCAGTCATATCGTGATTACCACGATCATGTTCAACTTCATCGCCGCGTCCTTCCTGAACTACATGCTGGTCAGCTTCCTGCGCCCACAAGGGTCGCAAGACCCGTCCTCGCCACGCTTCCCCGATGCGGCCGCCCTGCCGAAACTGCATGAAATCCTCGGGCTTTTCGGCATTCCCTTTTCCAAGGTGCCGCCCGTGAACATTTCGCTTCTGATCGCGGTGGCGCTGTGCTTCGCGGTGTGGTGGATGCTGTGGCGCACGCGGCTGGGCTACCAGATCCGCGCTTTCGGGGCATCCGAGCCCGCGGCGCAATACGCGGGCATCAGCCCCGCGCGGATCACGATTGTCGTCATGCTCATTTCCGGCGGGCTGGCCGGGATGATGGCGCTGAACAACGTGATGGGCGAACAGGAACGGCTGGTGCTGAACGCGGTCGAAGGCGCGGGCTTTATCGGCATCGCCGTGGCGCTGATGGGCCGCAACCACCCGTTCGGCGTGTTCCTCGCGGCCATCCTGTTCGGGTTTCTGTATCAGGGCGGCGCGGAACTGGCGCTCTGGACCGGCATCCCGCGCGAATTGATCGTGGTCATTCAGGCGTTGGTCATCCTGTTCACCGGCGCGCTGGACAACATGGTGCGCGTGCCCATCGCGAAACTCTTTTCCTTGCGGAGGGCGGGCTGATGGATATGGCAACCTTCGCGCAGGTGCTGGACAGCACCTTGCGCCTGGCCACGCCCTTGCTGTTTGCGTGCCTTGCGGGCCTGATCTCGGAACGTGCGGGCATTTTCGACATCGGGCTGGAAGGCAAGATGCTGGCCGCTGCCTTTCTGGCCGCCGCGATTGCCTATGTGTCGGGCAATGTCTGGCTGGGCGTTTTGGCGGGGATTGCGATTTCGGTTTTCATGTCGCTGATCCACGGGGTTGCCTCGATCACCTTTCGCGGCAATCAGCTTATCTCTGGCGTGGCGATCAATTTTCTGGCGGCGGGAATCACGGTCGTGATCGCGCAGAACTGGTTCCGGCAGGGCGGGCGCACCCCGTCGCTGACGGGTGATGCGCGCATGGCCCCGATTGACTTGCCCTTTGCCGATGCGCTGGCCGATGTGCCGGTGATCGGCCCGATCTACGGCATTTTTTCCGGTCATGCGCCGCTGGTTTACCTTGCGTTCCTGTGCGTGCCCGCGACATGGTTCCTGCTGTTTCGCACCCGGTTCGGCCTGCGCCTACGCGCGGTGGGCGAAAACCCGGCGGCGGTCGACACCGCTGGCATTTCGGTCATCGGCATGCGTTATGGCGCCGTGGCCATCTGCGGCGTGCTGTGCGGGCTTGCAGGCGCCTACCTGTCCACCGGCCTGTCGGCGGGGTTCGTCAAGGACATGAGCGCGGGGCGCGGCTATATCGCGCTGGCGGCGATGATCTTTGCCAAGTGGCGGCCCTGGCACGCCATGGGCGCGGTGCTTCTGTTCGGCCTGCTCGAAGCCGTGGCCAACCGCTTCCAGTCCATCGAGGTCATGGGCCTTGCACTTCCCATCCAGGTCATGCAGGCCTTGCCCTATATCCTGACCGTGGTCATCCTGGCCGGGTTCGTGGGGCGCGCCATCCCGCCACGGGCGGGGGGCAGCCCCTATGTGAAAGAACATTAACCGCGCGCCGCGCCGGGACCGGACATGCAAATCTACCTGCCCATTGCCGAAACCTCCGTCAACGCCTTCACGTTGCTGGGGGTCGGTGGCGGGGTCGGGCTGCTGTCGGGCATGTTCGGCGTCGGCGGCGGGTTCTTGATTACGCCGCTGCTGTTCTTCATCGGGGTGCCACCGCCGGTTGCGGTGGCGACCGGGGTCAACCAGGTCGTGGCCAGTTCCATTTCCGGGGTGCTGGCGCATCTGAAACGCAAGACGGTGGACCTGCCCATGGGATGGGTGCTGCTGGCGGGCGGCCTGGTCGGGTCGGTCATCGGCATCTGGTTCTTCAACCTGATGAGCCGGCTGGGCCAGATCGACCTGATCGTGCAACTGTCCTACGTCATCTTCCTGGGCATCATCGGCGCGATGATGTTCAACGAAAGCCTGCGCGCGTTGATGCGCACGCGGTCCGGCACGGCGCCACGGCGCAAACGGCACACGCATTTATGGGTGCATAACCTGCCGCTGAAGATGAAATTCCGCGCCTCTGGCCTGTATATCTCCGTGTTCCCGCCGCTTCTGGTGGGGGTCGGCGTGGGAATTCTGGCCGCGATCATGGGGGTCGGCGGCGGGTTCATCCTCGTGCCCGCGATGATCTACCTGTTGGGAATGCCGACCAAGGTGGTGATCGGCACATCACTGTTCCAGGTCACCTTCGTCGCGGCCTTCACCACCATGATGCACGCCATCACCAACCAGACGGTCGATGTGATGCTGGCGGTATTCCTGATCATCGGCGGCGTGGTCGGCGCGCAGATCGGCACGCGGGTAGGGTTGAAACTGGGGGCAGAACAGTTGCGCATTCTGCTGGCGCTTCTGGTGCTGGCGGTCTGCGGCAAGATCGCGTTCGACCTGTTGTGGCCACCGGCGGAAGTGTATTCCATCTCTGTCGCGGGGGGCGCGTGATGGGTAGGCTCTGGGCATTGCTGCTTCTGCTATGCGCGACCCCGGCTTCGGCACAAGAGGAGGTCGTGGCCGGGCTTAGCCAGAACAGCGTCGCGCTGACGGTCAATTTCGAAGGCTCTGAAATCCTGATTTTCGGGGCTGTGCGCCGCGATGGGGTGATTCCCGATGGGCCGCTGGATGTGATCGTCACGGTCGAGGGGCCTCCGCAGGAAGCCACGATCTGGCGCAAGGCGCGCCGCGCCGGTATCTGGATGAACACCGAAAGCCAGGAGGTGCGCGCCGCCCCCAGCTTTTACGCGGTGGCCAGTACCGCGCCCTTGGCGCAGATCCTCTCGCCGGAGGCCGATCTGGATTACCGGATCTCGACCCGGCTGGCGATTTTCGAGGCGCGCAGCAGCGTCGAGGTGTCCGATCCCGCCGCGTTTACAGAGGCGTTGATCCGCATTCGCCAGAACGATGGCCTGTATCAGGAAGGGCAAAGCCCGGTCGCGCTGGAACGTGACACGTTGTTCACCACCCGCATCACCTTGCCCAAGAATATCGTCGAAGGCAGCTATGCCGCGCGTATATTTCTACTGCGCGAGGGAACGGTGATCGACGAGCGCGAAACCTTTATCGAGGTGCGCAAGGCGGTGCTGGAACGCTGGCTGTATTCGCTGGCCTATGACCAACCCGCGCTTTATGGCCTGCTGTCGTTATTCGTCGCGGCGTTCTTTGGCTGGGGCGCGTCGGCGCTGTTCCGGTTGATCCGCAGCTAAGCCGTCAGCCGCCGAACAGCCCACCCAGACCGTCGCCCAGCACGTCACGCAGGGCATAAAGCAAGCCAACAAGTGCGATGACACCCGCGATCATCATGACCGCCCATGTGAAAAGCTGAAAGCCGATCGCCAGGCCGCCCAGCGTGATCCCGGCCATGGCGGTGCGTCTGCCTTCGCGGCGGACCAGCGACGCAAGGCCAAGGATCACCGCCAGCCCCGCCAGGATGGCGATGCCGGTCGCAAGGTAGTCGTCGACGCTCCGCGTGGGCGCCACAGGGGCAGGTTGCTCTTGCCCGGCAGCGGCGCGGGCGGTGGATTTGGCAATTTCAGCCGCCAGCTCGCCCAAGGACACCCCGGCGCTTTGTTGCGGAGCGAACGGCCCGGCCCAGAAGATCACCATCGCCAACATGAAGGCCGCCGCACCACTTGCGAACGCGGCCCATCCGAAAGGTTCGTTTTGGGTATGGTCTGACATGAAACAGCCTTTGCGCATGATTTACTTGGCAAAGGCTACCGCGAAAATATGGCCGTGTTTTGGCAATCCCCATCGCGGTTCAGCCAATCGCGCCATACGCCCCGCCGAAGAAGCTGAGCCCCGCGCCCGCGCGCGTCGCCACGCGCTGCACGTCGCCCACGACGATGGCATGGTCACCACCGGGGTAGACCGCGTGGCGCGTGCATTCGAACCGGGCAAGGCAGCCGGGCAGCAGCGGCGTATCACCCAGACCGGCCCCAATGCCAGGCAGGTTGAAATCGAACCCGTCGCGGGCGAAATGGCGCGCCATGTCCAACTGGTCATCGGCCATGATGTGGATGGCGAAATGCGCGGCGGCCTCGAAAATCTCGAACCGGCGCGAGAAGCGGCCGGGCGCCCACATGACCAGCGCGGGGTCCAGCGACAAGGCGGCAAAGCTGTTGGCGGTAATCCCGACCGGCCCGTCCGCCGTTTGCGTGGTCACAACGGTCACACCGGTTGCGAACCGCCCCAGCGCATCGCGGAATTCGCGCTGATGCTCTGCATCCGGGGTGAAGGCCTGTTCGTTCATGACTGCTCCGTCCATGGTCTGCCGCTCCTGTCTGCCTCGGCGCCAGTTAACCCGGCAGCGTGGCACGACAAGGCCGCGTCAGGTTTGCTTTTGCCCCGATATGGCCTTTTGCAACTCTGCCACCTTGGCGGCCAGGCGGGGCAGGCGACGCAGGGCCTTGCGAATTTCCAACTGGGTTTCGATCTTGGTCGCCGGATCGCCCAGGATCGCGCGCCCTGAGGGCACATTGGTGAAGACCCGCGCGGCACCGCCGACGATCACGTCGTCACCGACAAATATGTTGTCGTTCACCGCCGATTTGCCGGCCAGCAACACCCGGTTCCCGATCCGCGCAGAGCCTGCCACCCCGGCCATGCCGCACATCATGCAATCCTCGCCCATCTGCACGTTGTGGCCGATCTGGCAGACCGAATCGATCTTGGTGCCCGACCCGATCACCGTGTCGCGCACCGTGCCCCGGTCGATAGAGGAGTTTGCGCCAAGTTCCACATCATCGCCAATGCGCACGCCCCCCAGCGAATTGATGCGCTGCCATTTCTGCTGGCGGATTTCACGATCCCCGGACAGCGTGCTGCGCACATCTTCTGCCGCCGACGGCTCTGGCGTCACGAAGCTGAACCCGCAACCGCCGACAACCGCGTTCGGCTGGCCTATGAAGCGGTTCCCGATCACGCAGCGCGCCGCGATGCGCGCACCGGCGTGCAAGGTCAGGTCCGCGCCGATCACCACGTCCTCGGCAATGCTGGCATTCGGCCCGATCCGCGCCCCCGGCCCGATCCGCGTGCGCGCTCCGACCGATGCAAACGGGCCGACTCGCGCGCCTTTGGCCACCTGCGCGGTCGGGTCGATGAAGGCCATGGGGTGCACGTCGGTGCCAAAATCATGGCCGGGGTCCATGACGTGCGACACACCGGCCATGGCCCAGCGCGGTCGCGGCGCGAAAATCGCCGCCTCCAGCCCGAAGTCTTGCCAATCGGCCCCCGGCCAGACAATCGCCGCGCGGGCGCGGCCATTGGTCAGCCCCTCGGCATATTTCGGGTCCATCGCAAGCGCCAGCGCGTCCGGCCCGGCCTCGCCCGGCTCTGCCGCATGTGTCACGATCAGGTTCAGCGCGCCCTCGGCCTGCAGGCCCAGGGCTTGGGCCAACTCTGCGATGTTATGCGCCATGTCGGGGCCTTTCTGCGTCTGCTGCGTCCTTGTAACGAATGCCCGCGCGCAGGGCCAGACGTTTGGCGCGTGACAGCGCCGTGCCTTGGCGGCATAGGCAAGGCATGGATCTGCTTGCCCTGTTTCTGGCCGCGTTGGTGGCCGCCACGCTGTTGCCCGCGCAATCCGAGATCGTGTTGGCCGCCCTGGTGCTGGCAGATGCGCATCCGGTCTGGCTGTTGCTGGCCGTGGCGACCGCGGGCAATGTACTGGGGTCTTGCGTGAACTACGCCATCGGGCGGTTCCTGATGCGCTTTGCGGCGCATCGGCGCTTTCCGTTCCGGCTGGAGCAGGTTGACCGGGCGCAGGGTTGGTATGCGCGCTATGGCTGGGTCAGCTTGTTCTTGGCGTGGGCGCCGATCATCGGCGATCCTTTGACCTTGGCGGCGGGGATCCTGCGCGAACGGATCTGGCGCTTTTTACTGGTCGTGACGCTTGGGAAAGCCGCGCGTTACATGGTGCTGGTTGCCGCCGTGCAAGCGGCAGGCTAAAGCTGGTTCACAGCCTGTCGTGACCAGACATCAGCGGGAGCCGACCATGACCAACCCCGACCGCCCCACAGACACGCCGACAGAACAGGTCTTTACCCTGCTGGTGGAGCTGGGTGTGACCGAAGACCTGCCCAAGGGGGCCACCGGCGCAGGCTTGTTGCTGTATGCGCCCGGCCTGGACGAGGCCAGTGCGGTGCGCGAGGCGGTCGCGGTCCTGAAACAGGCCGATGTCAAGCCGCTGGACGTGACAAGCTACGGCACCTTGCCCGAGCGGTTGGCGGCGGGCGATCACATTCCCCGCGACGAACAAGACCTGATGGCGCGCGCATTGGCCGAGAACGCCGTGATCGTGGCGCAGAAAACATGGTTCACCGATGACGCAGATGACGATGATTGACCCTGTCGCCCTGGCCGCAGACCTTGTGCGTTGCCCGTCCGTCACCCCGGAAGAGGGCGGCGCCTTGGTGTTGCTGGAGCGGATGCTGACCGATGCGGGCTTTGCCTGCACCCGCGTCGACCGGAACGGCACCGCCAACCTGTTCGCCCGCTGGGGGGCAAAGGGGCACGCGCGCAGTTTCGGGTTCAACGGGCATACCGACGTGGTGCCGATCGGCGTGCGGGCCGACTGGACGCGCGACCCGTTCGGGGGCGCGCTGGATGCGGGCCGCCTGTGGGGGCGCGGGGCCTGCGACATGAAATCGGGTGTCGCGGCCTTCGTCGCCGCAGCCGTTGATTTCGTGCAGACCACGCCGCCCGACGGCGCGATCATCCTCGCCATCACCGGCGACGAGGAAGGCCCGGCGCAGGACGGCACCATCGCCCTGCTGGACTGGATGCGCGACGCGGGTGAGGCGATGTCGGCCTGCCTGGTGGGCGAACCGACATGCCCGGACCGCATGGGCGAGATGATGAAGATCGGGCGGCGCGGGTCGCTGAACGCGACCATCACCGCGCGCGGGCGGCAGGGCCACGCCGCCTATCCGCACCGCGCGGCGAACCCGCTGCCGGTGCTGGTGGGCTTGCTGGACCGTCTGGCGCGGCACGAACTGGACCGGGGCACCGAGCATTTCGATCCGTCCACGCTGGCGCTGACCACGGTCGATGTGGGTAACAGTGCCACCAATGTCATCCCCGCCACGGCGCGGGCCGGGCTGAACATTCGCTTCAACGACCTGCATACGGGGCAGAGCGTGACGGACTGGTTGCACGCGCAGGCCGCCGAGGCCAGTGCGGGCACGGATGTGGCGCTGGAGGTCGCGATCCGCGTCTCGGGCGAGGCATTCCTGACACCGCCGGGGCCGCTGTCGGACATGGTGGCGCGCGCGGTTCAGGCCGAATGCGGGGTTGTGCCGGTTCTGTCCACTTCCGGCGGCACATCGGATGCGCGCTTCGTCAAGGACCATTGCCCGGTTGTGGAATTCGGGCTGGTGGGGCAGTCGATGCACCAGGTCGACGAGTTCGCGGAGATCGCGCATATAGAGCAGCTCAAGCGCGTTTATGCGCGCGTCTTGCAGGACTATTTCGCCTGATGCTCGACCTGCGCCTGACGGATGACATTGCAGCTTGCCACGCGCTGCGGCGGGCGGTGTTCATAGACGAGCAGAATGTCGATGCGGCACTTGAGCTCGATGGCCGCGACGGGGACGCGCTGCATGTGCTGGCGCGTCTGGATGGTGTGCCCGTCGGCTGCGCCCGCATCCTGATCGCGGGCGAAACCGCCAAGATCGGGCGCGTCTGCGTGCTGCATGCGCATCGTGGCACAGGTATTGGCCGAGCGTTGATGCGCGCGGCGGTCGAAGAGCTACGTGCCCGCCCGGAACTACGCTGCGCGAAACTCGGGGCGCAGACCCATGCGCTTGGGTTTTACGCGGCGCTTGGTTTTGTCGCCACGGGACCGGAATACCTGGAGGCCGGGATCGCGCATCGGGACATGATGCTTGATCTATCCGCGTGACGAAGCCGGGGCGCCGTGCTAGGTCGCGTCGCATGAGACATGCCCCCTGCTGCCCAGATCGCCCACCCGCCCACCCCCGGCAGGGGCTGCGCCCCTGCCTTGCGCTCTGGGCAGCAGGGGGCGCGGGATGGTAAAGCAGCTTCCTTCACTGACCGAGTTGCGCGACTGGATGACCGCGCACCCGGACGCCACGCGCCGCGAGATCGCGCGCGCGTTCGGCATAAAGGGTGCGGCCAAGATCGACCTGAAAGCCATGCTGCGCGAGTTGGAAGCCGAGGGCGTGACGCCCCGTCGCCGTGCCTCGGGCGGCGTCTTGCCGCCGGTCACGGTGCTGGAGGTTCTTGGTCCCGACGCGGATGGTGACATCTTCGCGCGCCCCATTGAATGGCGCGGGCAGGGTGCCGCCCCGCGCGTGATCCTGCTGGCCCCCAAGAGTCTGGGCGCGGGCGACCGCGTTCTGGCCAAGTGCGAGGCGATGCGCGGCCCCGATTACGACTATCAGGGCAAGGTCATCCGCAAGATCGGCGCGAACCCGCAGCGCATTCTGGGCTTGTTTCGCAGCGGTGCCGAGGGCGGGCGCATCGTACCCATCGACAAGGGGTCGGATCGCGACTGGATGGTCAACCCGCATGACACGGGTGGCGCGCAGGATGGCGAACTGGTTCTGGCCGAGCCCATGGGCCGCGCCAAGTTCGGCCCGCCGCGCGCGCATGTGGCCGAACGCTTGGGTGACCCGACCGCGCCAAAGGCGGTGTCGCTGATTGCCATTCACCAGCACGGCATTCGCGATGCGTTCGACGATGTGGTGGTCGCAGAGGCCGATAGCGCCCGGCCCATGCCGATGGGCACGCGGCGGGATTTGCGCGACACGCCCCTTATGACCATCGACCCGTGGGATGCGCGCGACCATGATGACGCGCTTTTCGCCGAGCGTCGCGGCGATGGTTTCACCCTGTGGGTGGCCATTGCCGATGTGGCCGCCTATGTGCGCCCCGGATCGGACCTGGACAGCGAGGCGCGCAAGCGCGGCAATTCCACCTATTTCCCCGACCGGGTGGTGCCGATGCTGCCCGACACGCTGTCCGGCGATCTGTGCTCGCTGCACGAAGGCGTTGAC
>JAAAPG010000009.1 GCA_009908405.1 Alphaproteobacteria bacterium
GCCTATTCGCCCGACGCCTTTTTCGAGATGGGCTACGACATCCCGCAAAGCATGGAAGAGCTGAAGGCGCTGACGCAGCAGATCGTGGATGATGGCGGCACGCCGTGGTGCATCGGGCTTGGGTCCGGCGCCGCAACCGGCTGGCCCGCGACCGACTGGGTCGAGGACATGATGCTGCGCACCCAGCCGCCCGAAGTGTATGACGCGTGGGTCGCCAACGAGATGCCGTTCAACGACCCGGCCGTGATCGGCGCGATCGAAGAATTCGGCGCCTTCGCCCGCAACGAGGATTACGTTCAGGGCGGGTCCGAAGCCGTGGCCACGACCGATTTCCGGGACAGCCCGGCGGGCCTGTTCTCGATCCCGCCGTCTTGCTACATGCACCGCCAGGCGTCGTTCATTCCGGCCTTCTTCCCCGAGGGCACCGAGGTGGGGCAGGACGTGGATTTCTTCTACTTCCCCGCGTTCGAGGAAAAAGACCTTGGTCGCCCGGTCCTGGGCGCAGGCACCCTGTTCGCGATCACCGACCCGTCGGACGCGACCAATGCCATGCTGGAATTCCTGAAACTGCCCATCGCGCATGAGATGTGGATGACGCAGGGCGGCTTCCTGACCGCGCATGGCGGCGTGAACCTGGAAACCTATGCCAGCGATTCCGAGCGCGCGCAGGGCGAGATCCTCTCCGAGGCGACCACCTTCCGCTTCGACGCGTCCGACCTGATGCCGGGTGAAATCGGTGCGGGCGTGTTCTGGACCGGCATGGTCGATTACGTCACCGGCGCAAACGCCGAAGACGTGGCAACCACCATCCAGGAACGCTGGGACACGCTGCAATAAGCGAGCTTGACCAAGGCCCCTTGCCATGCGTGGCAAGGGGCAGGACCACGCGCGGCACGTGAAGGGAGCACAGCCATGTCACCAGTCTTGCAGGGCTTATTGACCATCATCATCGGTGTGGGGGGCTGCGTGGGCTATTTCTACGCGTCGAACATCATCCTCGACAAGGTGATCTTCCCGGCCAAGGGGCCGCAAGCTGGCCAGAACATAAACCGTGCCAACAGGGTGCGCCCGTGGTTGTTCCTGTTCCCGGCCATGTTCGCGCTGGGCCTGTATCTGGTTTACCCGGTCGTGGGGTCGTTCTACCGGTCGCTGTTCAACCGCGCGGGAGATGACTTCATCGGCTTGGCCAACTACGCCAACCTGTTCGCCGAGAGCGCGTTCCGCACCGCCGTGTTCAACAACCTGCTCTGGGTGCTGGTCGTGCCTGCCATGGCGACCTTTCTGGGGCTGCTGGTCGCGCAACTGACCGACCGCCTGGCCTGGGGCAACATCGCCAAGTCGCTGATTTTCATGCCGATGGCGATTTCCTTCGTCGGAGCGTCGCTGATCTGGAAATTCGTCTATTCGGCCAACCCGGATATCGGGATCATCAATTCCATTCGTGATTCCATGGGACTGGACCCGCTGGACCCGCTGCAAATACCGTTCTGGAACAACTTCTTCCTGATGTTCATCCTTGTCTGGATACAAACAGGGTTTGCCATGGTGATCCTGTCGGCAGCGTTGCGGGGCATCCCCGAGGAAACCATCGAGGCCGCGATCATCGACGGCGCGAACCCGTTGCAGGTATTCTTCCAGATCAAGGTGCCGCAGATCATGGGCACGATTGTCGTTGTCTGGACCACGATCACCATCCTGGTGCTGAAAGTGTTCGATATCGTCTACACCATGACCGGCGGCAATTTCGATACAGAGATCCTGCCCAGCTACATGATGTCCTTCATGTTCCGTGACGATGGGCGGGCGACGGCCGTGGCCTTTGTCATCATGGTGATGGTGCTGCCTGTGATGATCTGGAACATCCGCCAGGCACGCAAGGAAATGCGCTGACCGGCGCGAGGGAGGGTTAACCAATGGACAATATCGCAGGTCAGAACCAGGGCGGGAAAATCGCGGTCAATATTACCGTCATCATCCTTGTGCTGCTGTGGCTTTTGCCGACCATCGGGCTGTTCGTGTCGTCCTTCCGCGAGCGCGACCAGATATCGAACTCCGGTTGGTGGCAGGCACCTTTCGCGGTGGATCTGAATTTCCGCGCCCGTGTCGCGGCCGACGGGGCGCGTCAGGACGGGGATGTGTATGTGCTGGAGGGCAACCTGTTCGACGACCCGGATATTGCCGAAGCGTTTCCCGATGGCAATGGCGCGGTCGCGGCCTTTGGCACACGCGCGGTCGCCCCGGATGAGTTCACCCCCGGCACATCGACCGAATTGCGCCGTGGCGGCACGCTGACGGTGCAGGAAGACGGCAGTTTCCGACTGGAAAGCGCCGATCCGATAGAGCGCGGCCCGACCATTTATCTTGCTGCCGAAACGCCACCCAAGTTCACGCTGCTGAATTACGACACGGTCCTGAACGCCAACGGCATGGATCGCGCCTTTATCAACACGCTGACCGTGACCATCCCGGCCACGATCATACCCATCCTGATCGCGGCCTTTGCCGCTTATGCGCTTGCGTGGATGGATTTTCCGGGGCGCGGGGTGCTGATCGCCGCGGTTGTTGGCCTGCTGGTCGTGCCCTTGCAACTGGCGCTGGTGCCGTTGCTCAGTCTGCATACCAGTATAGGGATCGGACAGAGTTTCCTCGGGATATGGCTGGCGCATACCGGGTTCGGGCTGCCCCTGGCGGTATATCTGCTGCGAAATTACATGGTCGGATTGCCGCGCGACATTATCGAAGGCGCCAAGGTTGATGGCGCGACCGATTTCCAGATCTTCACCAAGATCATCCTGCCGCTCAGTTTTCCGGCACTTGCCTCTTTCGCGATCTTCCAGTTCCTGTGGACATGGAACGACCTGCTTGTGGCCAAGGTTTTCTTGCCATCGGGTGCGGAATCGCAGGTCATGACCGTGAAGATCGCCGACGACCTGTTGGGGTCGCGGGGAGGGGATTGGGGCATTCTGGCCACGGCGGCCTTTGTCTCGATCGCGGTGCCGCTGATCGTCTTCTTCACAATGCAACGCTACCTTGTGCGCGGCCTGTTGGCCGGCTCGGTCAAGTAAGGAATATAACGTGACTGCTACAGCCATGTTGCAGCCCGACCAAGGGCTGGAACTGACCCCCGACTGGTGGCGCGGTGCGGTGATCTACCAGATCTACCCCCGCAGCTTCCAGGACAGCAACGGCGACGGTATCGGTGACCTGTGCGGCATCGTGCAGCGCCTGCCCTATATCGCCAGCCTCGGCGTCGATGCGATCTGGATCAGCCCGTTCTTCACCTCTCCGATGAAGGATTTCGGCTATGACGTGTCGGATTATTGCGACGTGGACCCGATGTTCGGCACGCTTGCCGATTTCGACGCGATCATCGCCACCGCCCACGGGCTGGGCCTGAAGGTTCTGATCGACCTTGTGCTGTCGCATTCGTCGGACCAGCATCCGTGGTTCAAGGAAAGCCGGTCGTCGCGCGACAATCCGCGCGCGAACTGGTATGTCTGGTCGGACCCGAAACCCGATGGCACCCCGCCCAATAACTGGCTGTCCATCTTCGGCGGTTCTGGCTGGGCCTGGGACGCGACGCGCTGCCAGTATTACTTGCACAATTTCCTGGCGTCACAGCCGGATCTGAACTTCCACGAACCCGCCGTGCAGCAGGAATTGCTGGATGTGTCGCGCTTCTGGCTGGAACGGGGCGTCAACGGCTTCCGTCTGGATACGATCAATTTCTACGTCCATGACCACCAGTTGCGCGACAACCCACCCTTGCCGCCGGAACAGCGCAACGCCAATATCGCGCCGGCGGTGAACCCCTATAACCACCAGGAACACATCTACGACAAGAACCAGCCGGAAAACCTGGACTTCCTGCGCCGCTTCCGCGCGCTGCTGGACACCTATGGCGCCGCGGCCGTGGGCGAGGTGGGGGACGCGCAAAAGGGTCTGGAAATCCTGGGCGAATACACATCCGGCAACGACAAGGTGCAGATGTGCTACGCGTTCGAATTCCTGGCCGCCGATCAGCCCTCTGCTGCGCGGATTGCCGCCGTGTTGCGCCATCTGGACCATGTCGCCCCCGAAGGCTGGGCCTGCTGGGCGTTTTCCAACCATGACGTGATGCGCCATCTTAGCCGCTGGGACATGTCGCCCGCCGCCGTGCGCGTCTATGCCACGCTGATGATGTGCCTGCGCGGCTCGGTCTGCCTGTACCAGGGCGAAGAGCTGGGCCTGCCCGAAGCGGAACTGGTGTTCGAAGACCTGCGCGACCCTTACGGCATCCAGTTCTGGCCCGAATACAAGGGCCGCGACGGCTGCCGCACGCCAATGGTGTGGGAGGGCAAGACGCTGAACGGCGGGTTCTCGACCGATGTGCCGTGGCTGCCGGTCGCGCGCGAACATATCGGCCTCGCGGTCGATGCGCAGGAACGCGCGCCCGATGCGCTGCTGCACCATTACCGCCGCGCGATCGAATTGCGCCATGCCCACCGCGCCCTGTCGCGCGGGGCCATGCGCGATCTGCACGTCTCGGGCGACACGTTGTCCTTCATCCGCGAGGAGGCGGGGGAGGTCATGTTCTGCGCCTTCAACCTGAGCCATGACCCGACCATGCTGCACCTGCCGCAGGGCAACTGGATCACGGTGGGGCAGGACCTGAATTCGTCCGGCGCCGGAGAGGATGGGCTGGTGCATCTGGGACCATGGCAGCCTTGCTTGCTGCTGAAACGATAAACGAGGGGGGAGGAACCCATGGCCGATCTGAAACTGACCGATGTCGAGAAAGCCTATGGCGAGGTCAAGGTGCTGTCGGATGTCAACCTCGACATCAAGCAGGGCGAATTGATCGTGTTTGTCGGCCCGTCGGGTTGCGGCAAATCCACGTTGCTGCGCATGATCGCGGGGCTGGAAAAGATCACTGGGGGCGAGCTGGAAATTGACGGGATGGTCGTCAATGACATTCCGCCCGCGCAGCGTGGCATTGCCATGGTGTTCCAGTCCTACGCGCTGTACCCGCATATGACGGTGCGCGACAACATGGCCTTCGCGTTGAAGATCGCGAAGAAAACCAAGGCAGAGATTGACGCCGCCGTGCAAAAGGCCGCCGATATCCTGCAATTGGGACCGTATCTGGACCGTCTGCCAAAGGCCTTGTCGGGCGGGCAGCGCCAGCGGGTCGCAATCGGGCGTTCCATCGTGCGCGACCCGAAAGTGTATCTGTTCGACGAGCCGCTCTCGAACCTTGACGCCGCCTTGCGCGTCGCCACCCGGATCGAGATCGCCAAGTTGAAGGAATCCATGCCCGAATCGACCATGGTGTATGTGACCCACGACCAGGTGGAAGCGATGACACTGGCCAGCCGCATCGTGGTTCTGGCGGGCGGTGGCATTGCGCAGGTCGGCACGCCGCTGGAACTGTATGAACGCCCCAATGGCGAATTCGTCGCGCAATTCATCGGGTCGCCCGCGATGAACCTGTTGTCGGGGGAAGTGGTGGAAACCGGCGCGCAAACCCGCGTCAAGCTGGACGGGGGCGGCATGGCCACGGCCAATATCCCCACCACCGATGCCGACAAGGGGTTGAAGGTCAACCTGGGCGTGCGTCCCGAGGACCTTGTTGCCAGCGATGACGACGATTACCTGTATCAGGGAGAGGTCGACCTGATCGAGGCGCTGGGCGAATTGACGGTGCTCTATTTCAAACCCGACGCGCCGGATGCGGACCCGGTGTTGGCCAAGCTGGCCGGCACCCATGCCGAATTGCGCGGCAAGACGGTCAAGTTGAAAGCCGATCCCGCGCGGTTGCACCTGTTCCACAACAAGGTGTCGCTGCTCCATCGTTAGAGCGCGTCGCGTTCATGCGCATTCACGCGCCTCACTCTAACTTTTCATGATCGCACGTCTTTTTGCGCAAAACCGGGAACCACTTTCGCGCGACGTGCTCTAGAATGGCAGTCGAGGCCTAGAGCCGCGTACCGGGCCGTCCGTGGCGGACCTGTGCGCGGCACGGACGGTTGTGTCCGCGATATCCGTGCTTATATCTGAATATGTATGTAAAATTCAGAAGGAAACCAGGCCATGCCAGACAAGAAGGACTACGGCCCCGATCCGTATGTCGTGGATATCGAGAAGGATACGCTCGAAAACACGAATTTTCGAACCACCCGATGGACTGGCAAGAACCTCCAGTTGACCTTGATGACGATCCCGGTTGGCGGCGATGTCGGGCTGGAGGTTCACGAAACACACGACCAATTCTTGCGGCTGGAACAGGGTCACGGCAGGGTTCAGATGGGACCGGGCAAGGACGATCTGAATTTCCAGCAGGATGTGAGTGGCGACTGGGCTGTTTTTGTTCCCGCCGGGTATTGGCATAATATTACCAATATCGGGGATGGCCCCATGAAGCTCTATGCAATTTACGGCCCACCGGACCATCTGCACGGCACCGTTCACGCCACCCCGACGGACGCGGCAAACGATCCCAACGAAGATTGATCGGGCGCGTTACCCGATAGAGGGTGCGCAAGCAAAAAGAAAAGCGCGCAGGGTTCGGTCCTTGCGCGCTTTTCGTGTCGTGTCGCCCGAATGGGTCAGGCCGTGCGGAATTCTCGCAACAGGAAATCGGGAACATGGTCGCCCATGCCCACAGGCGCGTCATTGCGGCTGCCCTTGTCACGGCGATCTGTGTCGCGACGGTTGCCGTCGCGACCACGACCCCGCGCCGGGCGCTCTGCCTGCGGCGCTGGCGCGTCCGCCTTGGCAACCTCTGGCGTCGGTTCAGCAGTGGGGGTTGCGTCAGACGTGGCCTGCGCTTCCGCGTTGTCATTGGCCGGCTTGCGCGACCGGCGCGCGCGCTTGGGTTTGGGCGCGTCCTCTGGTGCGCCCCCTGGCGCGCTGGCCGAGGCCAGTCCCGTATCGGGCGCATCGGCACGGGGCAGGGTTTTCTGCAAAAGCGCCTCGATCCCGTCGAGGTATTTCTGATCCGACGGCACCATCAGCGAAATCGCCTTGCCCGACCGTCCCGCACGGCCCGTGCGGCCAATGCGGTGGACGTAATCCTCCGGGTGTGAGGGCAGGTCGAAATTGAACACGTGGCTGACCGAGGGCACGTCCAGACCGCGCGCGGCCACGTCCGATGCGATCAGCAGACGCAACTCGCCGTTGCGGAACTTTTCAAGCGTGCGCGTGCGCACCGATTGGTCCAGATCGCCGTGGATGGGCGCGGCGTCCATCTTGTGCTTGATAAGCGATTTCGACAGCACATCGACATCGACCTTGCGGTTGCAAAAGATGATGGCGTTTTCCAGCGCGTCGCCCTCGGTCTCGATAATCTTGCGCAGGGCTTCGCGCTTGGCCTTTGCCGCGGCATCGCGGCGGGTGGCCTGCAAGCTGACCAGCTCTTGCGCAATGGTCTCGGATGCGGTGGCCTGCCGCGCAATTTCCACGCGGGCCGGGTTCGACAGGAACGTGTTGGTTATCCGCTCGATCTCCGGCGCCATGGTGGCGGAATAGAAGAACGTCTGCCGGGTGAAAGGCGTCAGGTTGAAGATGCGCTCGATATCCGGGATGAAGCCCATATCCAGCATCCGGTCGGCTTCGTCCACGACCATCACCTCGACACCGGTCAGCAGCAGCTTGCCGCGCTCGAAATGGTCCAGCAAACGGCCCGGCGTGGCGATCAGCACGTCCACGCCCCGGTCGATCAGCTTGTCTTGCTCGCCAAAGGCCACGCCGCCGATCAGCAGCGCCTTGGACAGGCGGGTATACTTGGCGTAAGTGTCGAAATTCTCGGCCACCTGCGCGGCCAGTTCGCGCGTCGGCGCCAGCACCAGGGACCGCGGCATACGCGCGCGCGCACGACCCCGGCCAAGGCGCGTTATCATCGGCAGCGTGAAAGAGGCGGTCTTGCCGGTCCCGGTCTGGGCAATGCCCAACACGTCGCGGCCTTCCAGCGCATGCGGGATGGCTTCGGCCTGGATGGGGGTGGGGGCGGTGTAGCCAGCTTCGTCAATGGCTTTCAGGACCTTGGGGTCCAGCTTCAGGTCAGAGAAAAGGGTCATATGCGTCCATCTGATACGGCATCGGGCCGTTATCGGTTCTGGGACGCCCTTATTCCGCGCCCCGCTCAAATCCGCGTCGAACCGACGGGATGTGGGGCTGATAGCGCAAAACACTGGCTTGGTCAATCTTGGCCGGGCGGTCAGGGCGGTCCGCGCGACGTTGCGCGAAATTCTGCCCGAGCGGGTCATTCCCCCGCTTGCAGGGAACCGGAAACCAAGCTAATGGAGGCTGAGCCGACCGTGCGGGTGTGGCGGAATGGTAGACGCAGAGGATTCAAAATCCTCCGCCGCAAGGCGTGGGAGTTCGAGTCTCCCCACCCGCACCACGGCGTCCTAGCTTTTGTTCGATGCACTCTCTTCCAATATGGCACATATCGCAGGATCGTGGATCCGGTAGGTATGCGGGTCGCGCGATGTGACTTGTGTGCTTGGGGCGTTCGACACGGCGATCACCCTGTTATTCGCGCCCATAATGCCCATGCCAGCTTTGACAAACGCTGCGTGCAAAGCGCTTTCGGTGGCTGTGCAGGGCGTTTCCGCCTGTGCAAAGGCAGGCTGCCAAGCCGCCAATGCCGCACACAGCGTAACGGCAAAGCCTGTGCCTCGATTGTTCATATCGCGGTTCCTTATGCTAACTTTTGGCACAGCCTTGCAATTCTGCAAGCCGTTTACAAAACCTTTCTTGGACAAGCAGCACATGAAAAAGCCGCGCCAGGGGGCGCGGCTTTAGACCTGTCTGCATATCGGTGATTGCGATCAATCCAATCAGGTGCCGCTGGCTTTGCGTTGCTCTGTCGCCTTCTTGACGGTTTCCGACGTGTTCGCCTTGGGGGGCGCGGGGGTCGCCGGGGCAGACTGTGCAGGTGCGACCTCGGCTGTCTGGCCACGGTTGGTTTGCAACGGGTCGTCCTGACGCTGCACCGACCCTTCGAAATGCGCGCCCGATTCGATGGCGATGGTCTTGTGGATGATGTCGCCCTCGACCTGCGCAGAAGAGGTCAGGCGCACTTTCAGCCCACGCACGCGACCGATAACCCGTCCATTGACGACGATGTCATCGGCGACAATCTCGCCGCGGATGGTGGCGGTTTCGCCCACGGTCAGCAAATGCGCGCGGATATCACCGTCGACGATTCCCTCGACCACGACATCGCCGGTGGTCTTGATATTGCCGGTGATCGTCAGGTCAGAGGCCAGAACGGACGCGGCGGACTTGCCCTTGGTGGTCTGCGCTTGTCCGGTGTCGGAACTGGTTTGCCGCAGAAACGATGGCGTGGGTTCCGGCGTTGACGATGCCGCGGGGGTCTCGGACTTCGCCCCGGCTTCGTTGATACGGCTCTTAGAAAACATTTTGTCCAGCCCTTACATAGGTTAGCGGGTTTACTGGCCGACCGTTTACACGCACCTCATAGTGCAAATGAACCCCGGTCGACGCGCCTGTGGTGCCCATACCACCAATCTTTTGCCCGCGCGAGACCCTTTGTCCTTCGCGCACATTGAGAGAGTTCAAATGCGCGTAATAGGTTTCAAGGCCGAATTCGTGCTTGATGATGACAATATTGCCGTATCCGCGCTGACGCTCGGCCGTGGTCACAATGCCGTCGCCCGCTGCAAGAATGGGTGTGCCGCGCGACGCGGCCCAGTCCAGGCCGTTGTGCATTTTACTGCGCCCGGTCAGCGGGTGGCGGCGCATTCCGAAACCGGATGTCTGGCGTACGGCGGCGCTTACGGGGCGGGAAATCGGCAAACGTTCCAGCCCTTGCCGATAGGCTTGCACATCCGCCAGTTTTCCCAGAACGCGGTTGGCCCGAGAGATGTCGGGGCTGGACGTCATGGCACCGGAGGTGGACACTGACAGCGGCTGCAACGACGCGCTTTGCGAATTTGCGCCCTGCCGCACCAGGCGCCGAATTTGATCCGGCGACACGTTGGCCGAACGGAACACCCGCTCCAGCGGCCCGATGACGGTGTCCAACGCCTCTTCTAGCTGGGTAAAGATGACGTGGTTGCGATCCTTGAGCAATTCGTTTTCCAGCGCCAGCATCTGCGCTTGGTTGCGGGTCTGCTCTGCGTCCACGCCTTGCGTGTGCAGGTCTTGCCCCATGCCCTTCATCGCGACCACCAAGTAATCCAGCATTTGTTGCGTGTCGCGGCTGCGGTCGGCGGCGGTGCGGACAGTGCCCGTCTCTGCCTCCAGCGTGTTCTTGGCCTCTGCAAGCTGGGCGCGGGCTTGGTCACGCTCCTGAACCACGCGCCGCACGGTTTGTTGTACCGTGTCTATGCCGGTTTCGAGTTCCAGCCTGCGCTGTTCCGAGTCGAGCAGTTGCAGTTGCATGTCCGAAATCCGCGCCATCGCCTCGCCGAAGCGGGCTTGCGCGGCCTCTGCGGATTGCGCGTGGCGGTCGCGCTCGACGGCCATCTGGTTCAGGCGCTGTTCGTAATTGGCCTGTTCGCGCATGGCCTGATCGCGCAACGTGCCAGATCCGATGCTGTCCATCAGTAGAATGGACGTCGCCAGAACGCCCCATGCGAAAAACGCGCCGACAGCGATGATGCCGACCAATTGCGAGGCGGGACGCAACCGCACGAACCGCGTGGTGTTGTCCGATCTCAGGAACACGCGCTGTTCTGGCAACCGCCGTTCAAGCCGCTGGTTCAGTCTTACGAGCTGTCGTCTAAACATTGCCATCCCGTTTTGGGTCTTTTTCCAGAGGGGCTGGTTTTCTTACGCACGATCCACGCAAGCTGCGCGGTTGACTCACACTGAACCCCGTTGGATTTGCTCTAATCGGGGGGGCGTCGCGCTGCAACGTATTAATGCCGCGTGACGGGCGGCACGCGGGCTTGCGGCCCGAAATCAGCGATTTTCCGCCGATTTTAGATCAAGATCGGGTTTGAACAGCTTGAAGATAAAGCAGATACGCAGTTTTTAATGCGTCTGCGCGGGGTCCGTCAATGGCCGGTAGAAATTCGGCGGCAACCCGGCTTGGGCGCGCTTTTCCGGGTTGAACGGTGGCTTTGGCGGTCCGTAGAAAGTGGCGGCGCACAAGGTCCAGAAACGCCGGTGACGGGTCCAGCCCTTGCCGACCGCACGGGACGTCGAGCCATTTGGACCCGTAGGCGACATGGTCGACGTTCTCGGCATGGATGGTGTTCTGCACCTGGACCGCCACCTCGCGCAGCGACAGCGTCATGCCGCCCCGCGCACCGTCTCCAGCACCTCTGCGGCGTGGCCCTTGGCCTTGACCTTGCGCCAGATGTGGGAAATGCGCCCCTCGGCATCGATCAGGTAGGTGGCGCGTTCGATGCCCATGCTGGTCTTGCCGTACATGTTCTTTTCCACCCAGACGCCGTACCGCTCGCAGGCTTCGCTTTCGGCGTCCGACACCAGCATCACGCCCAGGTCATGCTTGGCGATGAACTTGTCGTGTTTGGCGACGGTGTCCTTGGAAATGCCGATGACCTTGGTTCCGGCGGCCTCGAAATCCTCGGCAAGTGCTGTGAATTCCATGGCCTCGGTCGTGCAGCCCGGCGTGTCGTCGCGCGGGTAGAAGTACAGCACCACCTTGGCAGGTTTCAGGGCAGAGAGCGTCACCGTCTCGCCGCCATCGCGGGGCAGGGTGAAATCGGGGGCAAGATCGCCTTTGGCCAGCATCGGGAGCATTCCTTTCACGGTTGCGTTGCCCCTGTTGTAGAGGGACATTCGCCAAGATAAAGCCCCGTTCGAGCAAACCAAGGGGCCTGCGATGAAACTCTCGGATTTCGATTTCGACCTGCCAGAGGCGCTCATCGCCACGCGGCCGGCGCGGCCCCGGTCCTCTGCGAAGCTGCTGGTGGCGCAGGGGGACGCGATTGCCGATCGGCATGTGCGCGACCTGACCGAGATCTTGCAAGCGGGCGATCTGCTGGTGCTGAACACGACCAAGGTGATCCCGGCGCGGCTGTCCGGTCACCGCCACCGCGACAGCGCTCAGGGCTCTGTCGTGGCGCGGGTCGAGATCACGCTGACGGAACCGCAACCCGACGGGTCATGGCGCGCCTTGGCCAAACCCTTGCGCAAGCTGGCGGAGGGCGAAGAGATCGTCTTTGCCGCCGGGCTTGCGGCGACGGTGGTGGAGCGCGGCGCAGAGGATGTGCGGCTTGCCTTCAACCTGACCGGCCCGGCGTTCGACACCGCGCTGGAGCAGGCGGGCCAGATGCCGCTGCCGCCCTATATCGAGGCGCGCCGCAAAGCCGACGACCAGGACCGCGCCGATTACCAGACCGTCTTCGCGCGCGACGCGGGCGCGGTCGCGGCGCCCACCGCATCGCTGCATTTCGACGCGGATTTGCTGGATCAGTTGCGCCGCAACGGCGTGGAATTTGCCGAAGTGACCCTGCATGTCGGCGCGGGCACGTTCCTGCCGGTGAAAACCGATGATGTGACCGATCACAAGATGCACGCCGAATGGGGGCAGGTGGATGAGGCCGCCGCCGCCCGGATCACCCGCGCGCGCGCCGAAGGGCGGCGTGTCATCCCCGTGGGCACAACCGCGCTGCGCGTGCTGGAAACCGCCGCCACCGGCCCCGGCCGGATCGCGCCTTACACGGGCATGACCGATATTTTCATAACACCCGGCTTTCGCTTTCAGATCGCGAGCGGCTTGATGACCAATTTCCACCTGCCGAAATCGACCCTGATGATGCTGGTTTCCGCGCTGATGGGGCGTGACCGGATCATGGCGATTTACGCCCACGCCATTGCGGAAAAATACCGGTTTTTTTCCTACGGGGATTCCTCGTTGCTTTTGCCCTGAAAACCGTCGCATTTGCTCTGGTAGACCGCGTGGAACATGCCTAGATGCGCCACGGCATAGGATTGGAACACCCCCGATGATCAAGGTTTTCGCAGGCTCTTGGGCGCTGCTTCTGGGCATCATGCTGCTGATGGTCGGCAATGGCGTGCAAGGCACGCTGTTGGGCATTCGCGGCGACATCGAAGGGTTTACCACCGGGCAGATGTCGATCGTCATGTCCGGCTATTTCGCGGGGTTCCTGTTCGGGTCTCGCGCGGCACCCGAGATGATCCGCCGGGTGGGCCATGTGCGGGTCTTCGCGGCGCTCGGCTCGCTGGTGTCGGCGGTGCTGGTGCTGTATGCCGCGATCCCGGAATGGGTGGTCTGGGCGCTGTTGCGGGTATTGATCGGGTTCTGTTTCGCGGGCGTCTATGTCACCGCGGAGAGCTGGCTGAACAATTCCACCAGCAACGAGACCCGCGGCCAGACCCTGTCGCTCTACATGATCGTGCAGATGCTGGGGATCATCAGCGCGCAGGCGCTTGTCAATTTCGCGGACCCGGCGGGATTCATGCTGTTCGTGATCCCGTCGGTGCTGGTGTCGCTGGCCTTCGCGCCGATCCTGCTGTCGATCAGCCCGGCGCCACCCTTCGACAGCACGAAATCGCTGTCGGTCCGGGCGCTTCATGACTTGTCGCCCTTGGGGGTCGTCGGCATTTTCCTGATGGGCGGCGTGTTCTCTGCCTTGTTCGGCATGACGGCGGTCTGGGGCACCCAGGCGGGGCTGAGCGTGTTGCAGATATCCGTCTTTACCGCCGCGATCTATTTCGGCGGGCTGGTGTTCCAGGTGCCCATTGGCTGGCTGTCGGACCGGATGGACCGGCGCAAGCTGGTGATCGCGGTCGCGGTGATCGGCGCTTGCGCGGCAGCCTTGCCGATCCTGCTGCCCATGCCGTTCTGGGCGCTGGTCGGTGTGGCGCTGGCCATTGGCGGCGTGTCGAACCCGCTCTACGCGCTGCTTCTGGCCTATACCAACGATTACATGGAACACGACATGATGGCCGCCGCCTCTGGCGGGCTGCTGTTCGTGAATGGCATGGGGGCGATCATCGGCCCGCTGGTGATCGGGCGCATGATGGGGGTGATCGGGCCGGACGGGTTCTTCGTGTTCATCGGGGTGCTGACCGCGACGCTGGCGGTCTATGCCGCGTGGCGGATGACGCAACGCCCCTCGACCCCGGTGGCAGAGACCGGACCCTACGCGCCGGTGTCGCCGGTGGTGTCGGCGGCAACGGTCGAAGCGGTCTATCAAGACCTCGCCGACAGTTCCCAAGATGGCACGACTGCAACAAAATGAGCAAGATCGCGCCTCATTTTGAAATAATGTTACAAGACCATTGTCAGCGCGCACGAAGCCTGCGAAGTTAGTTCAGCATGAAACAAAATTGGAATAAGGCAATGTCAACGGTTGATGATGTGATCGCGTTCTGGGTGGATGACGTGGGCCCGGACGGCTGGTACGCGCAGGACGACGCGTTGGATGCCAGGATCCGCGACCGCTATATGACCCTTTGGGAAAAAGCGCGGGACGGGCGGCTGTGCAACTGGGCGTCCTGCCCCGAGGGATGCCTTGCCTACCTGATCGTGACAGACCAGTTCCCGCGCAACATGTTCCGCGATGATCCGCGCGCCTTTGCCACCGACGCGTTGGCGCGCAAGGTCGCGGCCCGCGCCTGCCATTTGCGCTTCGACGGGCAGATCGCGGAACCCGCGCGCCAATTCTTCTACCTGCCGCTGATGCATTCCGAAAGCCAGATGGACCAGGACCGCGCCGTGCGCATGTTCCTGCTGCGGATGCCGAAAACCGGCGCGCAGAACCTTCTGCACGCCCGCGCCCACCGCGCCGTGATCCGCGAATTCGGGCGGTTCCCCTACCGCAATGACGCGCTTGGCCGGGACACAACCTCTGCCGAGCAAGCCTTTCTGACGGATGGGGGCTATGGTCTGGCCGTGCGCAAATTGCAGCAAGCCGCCTGAGCGTCAGCCATGCAGCACCGTCATGGCGGGGTTTCGACCTATGCGTTGCGAGGGTGCGAAATTTAGTTTAATGCCAAACTAATTTCGCACCGCGCTTCTGGAGGAGACATTCGCATGGCGGCCAAGACGTTCGACGTTGTTGTAATCGGGGCAGGCCCCGGCGGGTATGTGGCCGCGATCCGCGCGGCTCAGCTTGGGAAATCGGTCGCCGTCGTCGAGCGCGAACACCTGGGCGGCATCTGCCTGAACTGGGGGTGCATCCCGACCAAGGCCATGCTGCGCAGCGCCGAAGTGTTCCACCTGATGCACCGCGCCAAGGATTTCGGGCTGAGCGCCGACAAGATCGGGTATGACCTGGACGCCGTTGTCAAACGCTCGCGCGGTGTCGCGGGCCAGTTGACAAGCGGCGTGGGCCACTTGCTGAAGAAAAACAAGGTCACGGTCATCATGGGCGCGGCGAAGCTGGCGGGCAAGGGCCGCGTCGCCGTCACCACCGACAAGGGCGACGAGGAACTTCAAGCCAAGAACATCATCCTGGCCACCGGCGCCCGTGCCCGCGAATTGCCGGGCCTGGAGGCCGATGGCGACCTGGTCTGGACCTACAAGCACGCGCTGACCCCCAAGCGGATGCCCAAAAAGCTGCTGGTCATCGGGTCGGGCGCGATCGGGATCGAATTCGCCAGCTTCTTCAACACGCTGGGCGCGGATGTCACCGTGGTCGAGGTGCAGGACCGCATCCTGCCGGTGGAAGACGCCGAGATCGGCGCCTTTGCCAAGAAGCAGTTCGAGAAGCAGGGCATGACGATCCTGGAAAAAGCCATGGTCAAGAAGCTGGACCGCAAGGCGCCGAAAGTGACCGCGCATATCGAACGCGGCGGCAAGGTGGAACAACACGAATTCGACACCGTGATTTCCGCCGTGGGGATCGTCGCCAACACCGAGAACCTTGGGCTGGAAGAGGCGGGCGCGAAAATCGACCGGTCTTTCGTGGTGACGGATGCGTATTGCCGCACCGGCGTTGACGGCCTGTACGTGATCGGGGACGCAACGAACGGCCCTTGGCTGGCCCACAAGGCCAGCCACGAAGGCGTGATGGTCGCCGAACTGATCGCGGGCGGGCACCCGCACGCGGTGGACCCCGACAGCATTGCCGGTTGCACCTATTGCCACCCGCAGATCGCCAGCGTCGGCCTGACCGAAGCACAGGCGAAGGACAAGGGGCTGGACATCAAGGTCGGCCGCTTCCCGTTCATGGGCAACGGCAAGGCGATTGCGCTGGGTGAACCGGAAGGCATGATAAAGACCGTGTTCGACGCCAAATCGGGTGAGCTACTGGGCGCGCACATGGTCGGCGCGGAAGTGACCGAGTTGATCCAGGGCTATGTCGTGGGCCGCCAGTTGGAAACCACGGAAGAAGACCTGATGGCGACGGTCTTCCCGCACCCGACGCTGTCCGAGATGATGCATGAATCCGTGCTGGACGCTTACGGGCGCGCGATCCATTTCTAAGGCGTGACCAAGCGGAGCGGCCTTGCGGCCGCACGACATGTCCAAAACCCGCGACCGCGTCGCGGGTTTTGTGTTTGGTGCGTATGGCTGGCGGTCAGCGCACCACCGCGCCGCCTGCGCGTTGCCAATCTGTCAGGGTGCCAAGGTTGTAAACCTCTGCAAAGCCGTGCGCGCGCAGGATACCCGCCGCGCGGCCCGACCGCGCGCCAGAAGCGCAATACAGTGCCACCGCCTTGCCCGTGTCCAGCTTGCGGTTGAAATGCCCGCTTTTGGGGTCGGTCTGCGCAGCTATCTGGCCCAGCGGAATGTGCAACGCGCCCTTGGCCTTGCCGCTTTGGCGCAATTCGCCCGGCTCGCGCACGTCGATCAGGGTGAGCGTGCCGTCCTTCACGCGGGCGATGGCGTCGGACGCGGAGATGCGGGCGGGGGCGGTCTTTGTCATAAATCCGAACATGATTACAAACCTTTCGATCCTGTTTTGCGCAAGATCGGGCGGCGCGCGTCACTTTACAAGCATTAAATTCATTAATGTGAATATTTATGGCCTGAGTTGCTGCATCGGTGCGAATATTCTTTGCTGACCGCGACATGTTGCCCATTCGTTCACATTATTCGATTGGAGACTCATCCGCGCCCCGCTATCTTGCGGCAAAAGCGCGAGAGGGGTGGCCATGGTCGAGCAAAAATTCATCGAAGTGCGCGGCGCGCGTGAGCATAACCTGAAGAGCATCGACGTGGACCTGCCGCGGGATCAGCTTCTGGTCATCACCGGGCTGTCGGGGTCGGGCAAGTCGTCGCTTGCCTTCGACACGATCTATGCCGAGGGCCAGCGCCGCTATGTCGAAAGCCTGTCGGCCTACGCGCGCCAGTTCCTGGACATGATGCAAAAGCCCGACATGGACCATATTTCCGGCCTGTCGCCCGCGATTTCGATTGAGCAAAAGACGACCAGCAAGAACCCGCGCTCCACCGTGGGCACGGTGACGGAAATCTACGACTACATGCGCCTGCTGTTCGCGCGGGCGGGTACGCCCTACAGCCCGGCGACCGGTCAACCCATTGAAGCGCAACAGGTTCAGGACATGGTCGACCGGGTGATGAGCCTGGAAGAGGGCACGCGCGCCTATCTGCTGGCCCCCATCGTGCGCGACCGCAAGGGCGAATACCGCAAGGAATTTCTGGAACTGCGCAAGCAGGGGTTTCAGCGGGTCAAGGTGGACGGGCAGTTTTACGAGTTGGACGAACCGCCTACGTTGGACAAGAAATTCCGCCACGACATCGACGTTGTGGTGGACCGGATCGTGGTCCGCGCGGGGATAGAGACGCGGCTGGCGGATTCGTTCCGCACGGCGCTGGACCTCGCAGATGGCATCGCCGTTTTGGAAGAGGCCAAAGAGGACGGCGAACGCCTGACCTTTTCCGAGAAATTCGCCTGCCCGGTCAGTGGCTTCACGATTACGGAAATCGAGCCGCGGCTGTTTTCCTTCAACGCGCCGACCGGGGCGTGCCCCGATTGCGACGGGCTGGGGGTCGAGCTGTTCTTCGACGAACGGCTGGTCGTGCCCGACCACGCGCTGAAGCTGCTGGACGGTGCCATCGCGCCGTGGCGCAAGGGCAAGTCGCCCTATTTCACGCAGACGATCATGTCGCTGGCCAAGCACTACGAATTCGACGCGAAAACACCCTGGAAAGACCTGCCAGCGCATGCCAAGCAGGTGTTGCTGCATGGCTCGGGCGGCGAGGAGCTGCCGTTCCGTTATGACGAGGGGGGGCGCGTCTATAACGTCACCCGCGCGTTCGAGGGCGTGATCCCGAACATGGAACGGCGCTACCGCGAAACCGACAGCGCCTGGGTGCGCGAGGATTTCGAGCAATACCAGAATAACCGCGCCTGCGGCGCTTGCGGCGGCCACCGGCTGCGGCCAGAGGCGTTGGCGGTCAAGATCGGCGGCTTGCATATCGGGCAGGTCACGGACATGGCGATCAAGGACGCGCTGGATTGGGTCCAGACCGTGCCCGACGCGCTGAGCAAACAGAAGAACGAGATCGCCCGCGCGATCCTGAAGGAAATTCGCGAACGTCTGGGCTTTCTGGTCAATGTGGGTCTGGATTACCTGACGCTGGGGCGGCACGCGGGCACGCTCTCGGGCGGCGAAAGCCAGCGGATCCGGCTGGCCAGCCAGATCGGCAGCGGGTTGACCGGCGTTCTGTATGTGCTGGACGAACCCAGCATCGGGCTGCACCAGCGCGACAACGACCGGCTGCTGACCACGCTGCGCAACCTGCGCGACCAGGGCAACACCGTGATCGTGGTCGAGCATGATGAAGAAGCCATCCGGACCGCCGATTTCGTGCTCGATATCGGCCCCGGTGCGGGTGTGCATGGCGGGCAGATCGTGGCGCAGGGCACGCCCGCGCAGATCATGGCCGACCCGGCCAGCGTGACCGGCCAGTACCTGACCGGCACGCGCGAGATTGCGGTGCCCAAGACCCGCCGCAAGGGCAATGGCAAGAAGCTGAAGGTGGTCAAGGCCAGCGGCAACAACCTGCAAGATGTGTCGGTCGATTTCCCGCTTGGCAAATTCGTCTGCGTCACCGGCGTCTCGGGTGGCGGCAAATCCACCCTGACGATTGAAACCCTGTTCAAGACGGCATCCATGCGGCTGAACGGCGCCCGCCAGACGCCCGCGCCCTGCGAGACGATCAAGGGGCTGGAGCAGTTGGACAAGGTCATCGACATCGACCAGCGCCCCATCGGGCGCACGCCACGGTCGAACCCCGCGACCTACACGGGCGCGTTCGGCCCGATCCGCGACTGGTTCGCGGGCTTGCCCGAAGCGCGTACGCGCGGCTACAAGCCCGGTCGCTTTTCGTTCAACGTGAAGGGCGGGCGGTGCGAGGCGTGCCAGGGCGACGGTGTGCTGAAAATCGAGATGAACTTCCTGCCCGATGTCTATGTCGAATGTGAAACCTGCAAGGGCAAGCGCTATAACCGTGAAACGCTGGAAGTGCTGTTCAAGGGCAAGTCCATCGCCGATGTGCTGGACATGACCGTGGAAGAAGCGCAGGGGTTTTTCGAGGCGGTTCCGTCGATCCGCGAGAAGATGGATGCGCTGATGCGCGTGGGGCTGGGCTATATCAAGGTCGGCCAGCAGGCGACGACCCTGTCGGGCGGCGAGGCGCAGCGCGTCAAGCTGTCCAAGGAACTGGCCAAGCGGTCCACCGGTCGGACCCTGTATATCCTGGACGAGCCCACGACGGGCCTGCATTTCGAAGATGTGCGCAAGCTTTTGGACGTGCTGCATGAATTGGTCGACCAGGGGAACACGGTCGTCGTGATCGAACACAATCTGGACGTGGTGAAAACCGCCGACTGGATCATCGACATTGGCCCTGAAGGGGGCGATGGCGGCGGGCAGGTGGTGGCCACCGGCACGCCCGAAGCCGTGGCCAAGATCGAGGATAGTCATACCGGGCGGTACCTGGCGCCGCTTCTGAAACCGAAACGGGTGGCGGCGGAGTAGGGGCGGCCTTACCCGGCCAGCGCCGCGTCCAGCCCCGCGACGATTTCCGGCACCGTGTCGCACAGCGTGAAGAACCCGCGCAGGCTGGGGTCGGCAAAGCCCTGCGCGATGATGTTGTCCACCAAGGCGGCCAGCGGTGCCCAATAGCCGTTCGTGTTCAGGATGAAGATGGGCCGCGCGTGCAGGCCCAGTTGTCGCCACGTCAGCACTTCGAAAAATTCATCCAGCGACCCCGCGCCGCCGGGCAGCACCACGATGGCGTCGGAATTGCTGAACATGACCTTTTTGCGTTCGTGCATGGTTTCGGTCACGACCAAGGTGCGCAGGTCGCGCTTGGCGACTTCGCCCTGCATCAGGTGGGTCGGGATCACGCCGAAACTGTCGCCGCCCGCGCCGATGCAGGCGCGCGCGACCTCGCCCATCAGGCCCACATCGCCCGCGCCGTAGACCAGCCGCCAACCATGGCCCGCGATGGCGCGGCCCATTGCCTGCGCATCGGCCACGTAGGCCGGGTCAGCCCCGGCGCGCGCACCACAGAAGACACAAATGGATGGGGTCGGGCTTGACATGGGTGGCGGACCTTGTCGCGAATTGTTTTGCCAGCAGGTAGCTGGCTTGGTAGCCATGTGCAAGCAGCGCATGTGCGACCAGCGCACTGTCAGGGGTGAATGCAATGCTGAAGTACCTGCCGAAGAACATGTTGACGCAATGGGCCGCCGGGTCCGTGGCCGTGGCGGGCGCTGCGAGCGTGGCCTATGTCGTCGTGTTCCCGCCGCAAGACGCCCCCCAGCTGCCGCGCCCCGAGCTTGACATGACCGCCCCTGCCGTGACCGAGCCGTCTGCCCCTGGCATGTCCTCCGAAATCGAGGTCGCCGCGCTGGATGTTGTCCGAGACGCCGCACCGCAATTCGATATCGTGCGCGTGACCGATCTTGGCAATGTGCTGGTGGCGGGCAAGGCCCCACCGCGCGTGCAGGTGGCCGCGCTGATCGACGAAACGCAGGTTGCCGATACCGTCAGCTCCGGCATTGGCGAGTTCGTCATGCTGTTCGATGTCGAAGCAAGCCGCAGGCCGCGCGTGCTGGAACTGGAAGTGCGTTTGCCCGAGGGCGGGCGCGTGCGCTCTGCCGATACGCTGATGCTGGCCCCCAGTTCGGCGGCGATGGCCAATGTCGATACGGATGCGCCCGCAACCATGACGGCGCGCGAGGTCGCGACCGCGCCGCTTTTCGGTGAACCGGAGGCCCCGGCGCGTCCGGATGTGCCCGACGAGAGCGCGAGCGTTGCGCTGGGCGGTGATGCCGCCCCGTCCGACCTGCCCGATGCGCTCCCCCGCGCGCAGGAACCCGGCACCGCTTCCGCACCAACGGCCCTGCTCATGCGGGCCGATGGCGGTGTGCAGGTTCTGGGCGACGCGCCGCGCCTGCCGCAAGCGGGTGGCGCGCAAGGCAGCGTGGTGATCGATTCGGTCGTCTATGACCGCGAAGGTGAGGTTGTCATGGGCGGGCGCAGCGGGCGCGCGCTGGCGGATATCCAGATATACCTCGACAACCAGCCGATCATCCGCACCCGTGCCGACCCGGATGGCGCGTGGCAGGCGCAGCTCGCGGGCATTGATCGCGGGGTCTATCGGCTGCGCGTGGATGAGCTGGACGCCGCCGCGCAAGTGACCTCGCGCGCGGAAATCCCGTTCGAACGTGTCACCCCGGAACTGGCGCGCGACGCGGATGGCCCGCGCGCGCTGATCGTGCAGCCGGGCAATACGCTGTGGGACATGTCGGAACAGAAATACGGCGACGGGCGGCGCTACATGCGGATTTTCGATGCCAATCGCGACCAGATCCGCGACCCCGACCTGATCTATCCGGGGCAGGTGTTCGTGGTTCCGCAGACACCTTCGCAGTAACCGCGCTCTGGCCATTGGTGCGGTGAGGGCCTAGATAGCGGGCAAGCCAGCCAGAAAGCCCGCCACATGACCGCGCAAGACACCTCGCAAGAGACGCCCGCCACCCAAATGCCCAGCGATGCAGAGGCCGCGCGCGAGCGGGCCAGCGGCTGGCGCACCATTCGGCGCGTGGTGCCCTATCTGTGGCCGGACGGGCAGGATTGGGTCAAATATCGCGTGGTCGCCGCGCTGGCGATGCTGGTGTTGGCGAAGGTCGTGGCGGTCGGCACGCCGTTTTTCTACAAGGCGGCGGTCGATGCGCTGGGCGGCGACGGCACGGGCTGGTTGCTGGCCGTGGGCGCGATCGGGCTGACCGTGGCCTATGGCATCGCGCGGCTGATGGAAATCGGCTTTCAGGAATTGCGCAACGTGCTGTTCACCCGCGTCGGTCAGCGCGCCTTGCGGCAACTGGCGCTGGAAACCTTCAGCCATATCCACCGTCTAAGCCTGCGCTATCATATCACCCGCAAGACGGGCGGGCTAAGCCGGATCATCGAACGCGGCGTCAAGGGCGTGGATTTCCTGCTGCGTTTCATGCTGTTCTCGATCTTTCCGCTGGTGTTGCAACTGCTGATGATCGCGGCGGTGTTCTTCTGGCTGTTCGACCTGCGCTACCTGGCGACCGTGGTCGTGACGATCGCGCTCTATGTCTGGTTCACCTTCAAGGTCACGGAATGGCGCGTCAAGCAACGCCGCGAGATGAACAACCAGGACACCGACGCCAACCAGAAGGCCATCGACAGCCTGCTCAACTTTGAAACTGTCAAGTATTTCAACGCCGAAGCCATGGAGGCCCGGCGCTACGACGCCGCCATGCAGAAATACGAGGTTGCCGCCGTCCAGACCAATTACTCGCTGGCAATGCTCAATTTCGGTCAGGCGGTGTTGATTACCACCGGTCTTGTTCTGGTCATGGTCATGGCCGCGATGGGTGTGCAATCGGGCGATCTGACCGTGGGCGATTTCGTGATGGTCAATGCCTACATGATCCAGATTACCATGCCGCTGAACTTCCTGGGCACGGTTTACCGCGAAATCCGACAGGCACTGGTCGATATGGGCGACATGTTCGACCTGCTGGACCAGCCCACCGATGTGCGCGACAAACCCGGTGCGCGCGCGCTGAATGTGCAAGGGGCCGAGGTGGTGCTGGACAACGTGCGCTTCGGTTACGACCCGGCGCGGCCCATCCTGCACGGTGTCAGCCTGACCGTGCCGCCGGGGCAAAGCGTGGCGATTGTCGGCCCGTCCGGGTCCGGCAAATCGACCATCGGGCGATTGTTGTTCCGGTTCTATGACGTGACGGGCGGCGCATTGCGCATCGACGGCCAAGACCTGCGCGACGTGACGCAGGACAGCCTGCACGCGGCCATCGGGGTGGTGCCGCAAGACACGGTGCTGTTCAACGACACCATCGCCTATAACATCGCCTATGGGCGCGAAGGCGCCAGCCGGGCCGAAGTGGAAGCGGCGGCCAAGGCCGCGCGCATCCATGATTTCATCCTGTCGCTGCCCGAAGGCTATGACACGCAGGTGGGCGAGCGCGGGCTGAAATTGTCGGGTGGGGAAAAGCAACGCGTGGGCATTGCCCGCACACTGCTGAAAGACCCGCCGATCCTGATGCTGGACGAGGCGACGAGTGCCTTGGACACCCAGACCGAGCAGGATATCCAGGAATCCTTGCGCCGGGCGGGGCAGGGGCGCACGGTGCTGATGATCGCGCATAGGCTGTCGACCGTGGTCGAGGCGGACCGGATCGTCGTGCTGGAAGCCGGACATATCGTGGAAGAGGGCACGCATGACGCGCTTCTGGCCAAGGGCGGGCGCTATGCCGCCATGTGGGCGCGCCAAAGCGCTGATATGGATGGCGCTTGACCTGCCAAGGGGAACGCGCGGCCACCGGCCCCCGCAAGGGCGGGGGCGCGCTGGCCGCGCGTGCCCGTTCCGGGCGGCGCGCCGAACGGGCGCTGGCGCGGGGCGGCAGGCGTTGGTGACGTGAGTATTTGGGGCAAGATGAAGCCATGAGCGGGTTCGATGTCATCATCCTTGGCGCCGGGGCGGCGGGCATGTTCTGCGCGATCGAGGCCGCGCGGCGCGGGCGGCGCGTGGCGCTTTTGGACCACGCCAAAACACCGGGCGAGAAGATCCGGATTTCCGGCGGGGGGCGGTGCAATTTCACCAACCTGCATATCGCGCCCGAGCGGTTCCTGTCGGACAATCCGCGCTTCGCGCTGTCGGCGCTGAAACGCTATACGCAGTGGGATTTCATCGACCGGGTGTCGCAAGCGGGAATCGCATGGCACGAAAAGACGCTGGGGCAGTTGTTCTGCGACGGCTCCGCGCGCGAGATCATCGCCATGCTGCGCGCCGATATGGACGCGGCGGGTGTGACGCTGGTGCCGGGGGTCGAGATCGGGACGGTGGCACACAAGGATGGTTTTCACCTTGCCAGCAGCAAGGGTGCGTTTCATGCACCACGGCTTGTGGTGGCGACGGGGGGCAAGTCGATCCCGAAAATGGGCGCGACTGGGTTGGGCTACGCGCTGGCGCGGCAATTCGGGCTGGGACTGGTCGAGACGCGGCCGGGCTTGGTGCCGCTCACCTTCTCGGGCGAGATGCTGGCGGAGACGCGCGCGCTGGCAGGCTTGGCCGTGCCCGCGACAGTGCGTCATGGCAAGACCGCGTTCGAGGAAGGCTTGCTGTTCACCCATCGCGGCCTGTCCGGCCCGTCGATCTTGCAGATTTCCAGCTATTGGCGCGAAGGTGACGAGATCGCGGTCGATCTGGCACCGGGGGGCGCGGTTGCCGACGCCATGGCCGCGCAAAAGGCCGAGGCCGGGCGGGTCGAGGTGCAGACCGCGCTGGCCCGTCACTTGCCCGAGCGGCTGGCGCGGGCGGTGGTGGCGCGGGCGGGCCTGTCGGGGCGGTTGGCCGACCAGACCGGGCGCGCGCTGGATCGATTGGCCGCCGAAGTGCAGGATTGGCGCATCCGCCCCGTGGGCAGCGAGGGCTACCGCACCGCCGAGGTCACGCTGGGCGGCGTGGACACGCGCGACCTGGACGCGCGCAGCATGGAAGCGCGCGATGTGCCGGGGCTGCATTTCATCGGTGAAGTGGTCGATGTCACCGGCTGGCTGGGCGGCTACAATTTCCAGTGGGCGTGGTCGTCGGGCTGGGCGGCGGGGCAGGCCGTATGACCTGGCCCCGCGCCGATCAGCCCGAAACCTGTTCGCGCAGCACCGACCCGGTCATGGACGCAAACAGGTAGAGGCCCGCAAACAGCAGGAACGCCAGCGAGGAATTGGCCAGCTTGCGGGGATAGACAGCCTCGTCCGACGCGATGGGGTCTACCGTCAGGGCCAGGTAACGCACCTGGCGGCTGACCTCCATCCGGGCGGATTCCACTTGCTGCATGGCCTGCGCGCGCATCATTTCGCGCGTCTGCACTTCGGCTTCGGCCATGATAAGCTGGCTTTGAATGCTGGCCAGCGATGCATCGCCCTCGGTGCCTTGGGTCATGGAATCGCGCAGCTCGTCGATCTGCTCTTGAAGCGCCGCCGCCCGACGTTCGAGCGGGCGCAGCCGGGCCGGGTTGGGCCGCGCATTGCTGCGCATTTCCTGGATGGTAAGCTGGGTCTGCGTCAGTTCGGTTTCCAGCGCCACGATCTGTTGCGAGATCAGTTGCACCTCGACCTCGCCCGACAGAACAGAGGATTTCTCCTGCAATTCCACGATGTCTTGCCGTGCCTCGACCAGGGCGCTCTGTGCTTCGTCAAGGCTTTGACGCGCCTCGCTCATCTGGCTGTCGCGCAGGCGTTGGGTCATCGTGTCGACATGTTCTTCGGCATAGGTCAGAAGCGCGCGGGCGAACCGTTCACTGTCTTCGGGTGTCGCGGCGATCACCTCCAGCCCGACGACACCCTCGGACGGATCGTAGCTTATCCGCACATGCCGCCCATAGGTCTTGAAGGCTTCCTCGGTAGAGGCATCGGGGGGGATGCGGCGCCAGATATCAAGCTCGGCCTGGCTGAAATGCGCGCGAAACGCTTCTTCACGGTCAAGGCGCAGCATGGCGCCGCGGGATTGCAAGAAGCTCTGGACCGAAGCAGCCTCTTGCTGACCGCCCATGCCCATGCCAGCGGCCGAGGGTAACATTGAACTGAGATCGCCGCCCGTGGACGGAGCCGACGACGCTTGCTGGATGACGAATTCCGCCTCTGTCGCGTACATCGGGGTCGCGATCATGTAGAAGTAATAGGTGGCCAGAAAGGTCGGAAACGTCACGAAAGCCAGAATGCGCGCGCCAAGCAGCAAAAGCCGCTTGCGGCGGCGCTTGACGATCTGGCGCTGCATCTTTTGCAATTCGCGGTCGCGGTCCGCCGCGATTCTGGCCATGCGTTCCTGTGCGGCTGAAACGCCGCCACCGGAGGGGGCCGGGCTGGTTTGCGCGGCCGTTGTCAGCGCGCGGCTGGTATCTTCTTGTTCGTCGCTGCGCACCAGTTCCAGCATGGTCGCGCGCGAGAAAGGGTCGATGCCCTGTTTGCGCAGCGCCAACACCGCTTCATAGGCCGAACTGGCGCGAATGCCGTGTTTCTGTGCGACCCGCATGGCCATGCGCAACTGGCGGGCAGTCAGCCCTTCCTGACGCACGATGTCGAGGTCCGACTCGGATTGCAAAGACGCCTCGGCTGTGGCGCCTTGGGGCGCAGCTTGTGCGCTTTCGGTCACCTCTGCGTCGGCCGCACCCGTGTCTGCGTCGGGCGCAGTTGTTTGTTCTGGCGTCTTCGCGCGGGCGCGTTTTTGCAGCACGATACGGTGCGATCCCGGCTCGACCGGGCGCGGCGTCAACTCTTCAGCCGTTGGCGCTGGCTGCGGTGCCACGCGCTCTGTCGCGGGCGCGCGCGTGGCCCGCGCCGAAGCCTGCGAGGGTGTGGAGGACGTCGGCTCGTCGGTGCGACGCAGGCGAAAGCGTTTGGATTTAACTGGCGTAGTCATACAGCTCTTTTGCCTCTTCCAACGTATCGAAGAAATACAGTTTTCCGTCGCGCAACACGGCAGCGGAATTGCAGAATTTCTCAAGGATCTTGTGATCATGCGACACGATGATGAGCGTGGACTGCTCGAACCGTTCGCGCATGACCGCGCCCGCGCGCTTGTTGAAGGCGACATCGGTGGTGGTCGGCATCCCTTCGTCGATCAGATACAGATCGAAATTCATGGCCATCATCAACGACAAGGACAGGCGCGAGCGCATCCCGCTGCTATAGGTGCCGATGGGCATGTCGAAATACTCGCCGATATCGCAGAGCCATCGGCAGAAGGCTTCGACATAATCGGCATCCAGCCCGTAAATGTTCGCGATATAACGCACATTTTCAGTTGCAGAGTGTTTGCTGACCAACCCGCCCATGAAGCCAAGCGGAAAGGACACGCTGCAGTTGCGATGAATCGCCCCGTCATCCGGGCGCTCAAGACCGGCCATCATGTTGATGACGGTGGTTTTGCCCGAACCGTTCTTGGCCAGAACGCCCAGATTCATGCCCTGTCGGATGGTAAAGGTCGCACCCTCCAGGATGACTTTGCGCTGGGTGCCCGTCCAGAATGACTTGCTGACATTGACGAAATCCAACATGGTCCGGCGCGTCCCCGCATTCCTGTCCTGACTGTGCGATCTGCCTTATGGACGATTTGCACGGCCTGCGTTGTCAGCCGCGAACATCTCATGGCGACACTGTTTCTGCATTATCAACAGAATGCGGCAAAATTGCGGTTTAAGCCAGTAACAAGCGCGGTGGGCGGTGCGGATTTGTGTGGGGTGTCGTGGGGCCGGGTATCAGCGGCCCCATGTGCGCACAACGCCGCAATCCATATGGACAAAATTCGACCTGGAATACCGGCCAACGCCGCCAGCGCCACAAGAGGTCGCGGCGCGCGCGACCTCGCTGACAGAGCGCGACTTCAACCGCACATCGGCGGCTTCGCCCTTCATGTGCAGCGAGTTGCGTGCCACCCCGCTGGACCGTGCGCGCAGCATCGCGTTGGTTTCGGGAGAGCGATAGCCCGAAAGCAGCATGTAAGGTTCATTCACACGCAGCAGGCCATGCGCCGCGGCCAGGATATCGACCGTGCGCGGGTCGATTTGTTTCACCTTGTTATTGCGCCAATCGCGGAAGAAGTGATTGATTTCCGACAGTGATTCCGGAATGTAATCGCCATCGACCCAGTAGATGATGTTGATCTTTTCGCCCGTGCGTCCCGAGTAGAAATTCACTTTGCGGATGTCGCCCGAGCCGCGGGCATAGGCCGTTACACCGGGGAAGAAGGGCGCAGCGCTGACGGCTGTTGCGGCGAAGGCCCCCAGCAGGGCGCGACGGGTGACGGTATTGCCAGTGTCTTGCATCGACATGAACTTCCTCAGGATTGCGCGAAACCCGCTGAATTCCGGATTGCTTCGTACCGCCGGTATTTCGCGATATGGCAATGGCTTGCCACAGATTCTTCGTGCGACCAAGACCGGACTCGCTGGAATGGGCCGCGCAAGGTCGGCATTGGCAAGTTTTCGCCAATACGGCGCGTGTCCGTCGTCGTGAAGCCGCGTTTCATGGCGTCATCTTGGTCCGGTGTTGTTAAAATTCCCTTACATCGCGGCGAATTTTGCCATGACAGGCTTGTGAGTGGACGAGATCGGCAATATTTTGCCAACTTGGCCGGAATCGACCACGCGGGGGACAGTCATGCGTTTTTTCAAAAGCCCATCCATGCAGGCGAAGGTCGGCGCTGTTGCGGTGGCACTGGGCCTTCACGTGGCGGGTCCGTCCGTCGCACAACAGTTTCCCGCGTTCCAGCAAGCGGTTGCCGAAGGGGTCGCGTCGAACGAAGGGGTGTCGGCCTTTTACCGCGAAACGCAGTATGACGACATTTGGACGGGCGCCGACGATGCCCCGCGCCGAACGGCTTTCCTGACAGCGCTTGGGCGGGCGCCAGACCATGGCTTGCCCGTGGAACGCTATGACGTCCCCGGCTTGCTTGCCGCTTTCGACGCCGTGCGCAGCGAGCGCGACCGCGGTCGGCTGGAAGCACGGATGTCGCTGACATTCCTGCGTTTCGCGTCTGATCTGCACAGCGGTGTGCTGCAACCCTCGCGGATCGATTCCGCTATCGTGCGGGTTCTGCCGCGTCCGGAAGCACAGGCCCTGCTGACCGAATTCGCCTCTGCCCCGGCGGCGGGGTTCATCCGCAACCTGGCCCCGACCGCGCCGGAATACGCCCGCCTGTTCCGTGCCAAGCGCGATCTTGAACAGGCCATCGCCCAGGGCGGCTGGGGGCCGGAGGTGCCGCAGGCGCGCTTTGCGCCGGGCACATCGGGCGCCGCGGTGGTGGCCCTGCGAAACCGGTTGATCGCGATGGGCTACCTGGAGCGGTCCGCCGCCGCGACCTATGACAGCGTGTTGCAAAGCGCGGTGCAGCGGTTTCAGGTCAATCACGGCATCGAACCGGACGGGATTGCCGGGCCAGATACGCTCCGCGCGCTGAATGTCGGTCCGAACGCGCGGCTGGAATCCGTCATCGTCGCGATGGAGCGTGAGCGCTGGATGAACATTCCGCGCGGGGAACGCCATGTCTGGGTCAACCTGACGGATTTTCACGCGCGCATCGTCGACAATGACACTGTCACGTTCCAAACCAAGGCGATCATCGGCGCGACGACCGATAAAAAGCATACGCCGGAATTTTCCGAGACGATGAAATACCTGGAAATCAACCCCGATTGGACGCTGCCCCGGTCGATCCTGGCGCGCTCCTATTGGGGCGCGCTGGCCTCTGGCGGGGCGCGGCATTTGCAGATCGTCGATGCCCGCGGGCGCGTGGTGCCGCGCAGCGCGATCAATTTCGCGCGGTATTCGCCGGCAAATTTCCCGTTCAACGTGCGCCAGCCTCCGGGGCCGACCAACGCGCTGGGCGAGGTGAAATTCATGTTCCCCAACCCCTACGCGATCTACCTGCACGACACGCCGACCCAGCATCTGTTCAACACCACGGTGCGGACGCATTCTTCCGGCTGCGTGCGCCTGGATGACCCGCGTGATTTCGCCTACGAGCTGTTGTCACGGCAATCCGACACGCCGAAGGAGCTGTATCATTCGGTTCTGAATACCGGCCAGCAGACCCGGCTTTACCTGGATGACCCGGTGCCGGTGCATCTGGTGTATCGCACCGCGTTCACGAATGTGCGCGGCGAATTGAATTTCCGCCGCGATGTCTATGGCCGCGACGCCCAGATCTACCGCGCGCTTGTCGCCGCCGGGGCGGTGAACCCGGCAAGCTGATCTTGCGGCTTGCCAATCAAACGCCCCGTCCTGCGCGATGGGGCGTTCCGCTTTGGCTGCATCAGCCCCGAGGCAAGTGCATTTTCAGTTGCCGGGTGTCATGAAGCTGTTACATTCGGGTTTGATACGGGACGCATCCCTCTTGCCAAGGAGATTGCCCGATGGGACTGGACTTCATGTTGGACGAAAACCTGATCGCGCAGCGCGTCAAAGAAATCATCGCCGAACAAGCGCTGGTCGAGCCGTCGGAGGTGCGCGAGGAGATGACGCTCGCCGATCTCGACCTCGACAGCCTTGGACTGATCGAATGCATCTTCGGCATCGAGGAGGCCTTCGATGTTGCCGTGCCGTTCAATGCCAACAACCCTGAAGAAAGCGGGTTCGACATATCGTCGGTCGGCGCGATCATCCGGCAGGTCGAGGGATTGATCGCCAGACAGGCGGCATGAGGCGCGTTGTCATTACCGGCGCAGGCACGGTCAACCCGCTTGGATCCGACGTGCCATCAACCTACCAGGCCATGCAGGCCGCGCAGTGTGCCATCGGGCCGCTGACCTGCCGCGATGTCGCGCGGCTGGGCGTTCAGATCGGCGCGGAAGTGAAGGGCTTCGATCCCGCCGCGCATTTTGCCCGCGCGCAACTGCCGCTGCTGGACCGGTTCACGCAATTCGCGCTGGTCAGTGCGCGGCAAGCCATGGCGCAAGCCGGGCTGGAGTTGTCCGATGATGACCAGACGCGCGCGGGCGTGGTGCTGGGCACGGCGGGCGGCGGCAACCTGACGGTCGATGACAATTACCGCACGGTGTACGAAGCGGGCAAGAACCGCGTTCACCCGTTCGTCGTGCCCAAGCTGATGCACAATGCCGCCGCGTCGCATGTCTCGATGGCCTTCGGGCTGAAGGGGCCGGGCTTTACCACCTCGACCGCCTGCGCGTCGGCCAACCACGCGATGGGGCAGGCGCTGATGCTGATCCGCGCCGGGATGGCCGATGTCATGTTGACCGGCGGGTCCGAAGCCATGCTGGGCTTCGGCGGGATCAAGGCGTGGGAGGGTCTGCGCGTCATGAGCCGCGACACCTGCCGCCCGTTTTCACGAGATCGTTCCGGCATGGTGCAGGGCGAAGGCGGCGCGGTCTTCGTGTTCGAGGAACGCGACCGCGCGCTGGCCCGCGGCGCGCCCATCCTGGCCGAGGTCGCGGGGTTCGGCATGTCATCCGATGCCAGCGACATCGTCATGCCCGACCGCGACGGCCCGGTGCGCGCGATGCGCATGGCCTTGGCCGATGCCGGGCTTGCGCCAGAGGCGATCGGCTATGTCAACGCCCATGGCACCGGAACGGCGGCCAATGACCGCACCGAAGCGCAGGCCCTTGCCGAAGTGATGGGCGATCATTTGGCTGACTGCCCGGTCTCTTCGACGAAATCCATGCATGGCCACCTGATCGGCGGCACAAGCGCGGTGGAACTGCTTGCCTGCCTGATGGCGCTGCAGGACGGGGTTCTGGCCCCGACCGTCAATTTCACCGAAGCCGACCCGGATTGCGCGCTTGATGCAGTGCCCAACACGGCGCGAGAGGCGCGTGCCGATGCCGCGATGAGCAATGCGTTTGCCTTTGGCGGCCTGAACGCGGTTATGGTGCTGCGTCGCGCCGCGTGACCAAGCTGTGACTTGACAGGGCCGCGGCGCGCGCGCACCACTGGAGGGTGTCGCAGTCGATCGTGATCACGCGCCCCGCCCCACTTTAACTTTTCGGGTCGCGTGTCCTTTTGCGCGACATGCTCCAAAGGCCTGCGCGGGGGATCACATGACAGCGCCTGTCGGTTTGGGACTTATCCGCTTCGGTCTGGGCTTGCGCCCCGACAGCCCGCTTTCGGTCGGCCCGGAGGCGCTCTGGCACGATCTGGACCGTGACGAACCACCCGCGCGGATTGGCCGTTTCGCGACCAAGCTCGAGCGCGAGGGCGTGCGCGTTTCCATTCGTCGGGCGCGGTCCAAGGCAAAGCGGGCGCGCGCCGAGCCAGAGATGGCGGGCCCGACCGGCATGGCGGATTTTGCCGATCAACTGCGACGGGTCAACCGCGCCGATATGCGTGATTCGCTTTCGGATTTGCGCGGCGACCTCGCGCGCCGTATCGACGCGCCGATCGGGTTTCGACAGCGGCTGGTCGATTTCTGGGCAAATCATTTTGCCGCTGACAGCCGCCCCGGCCGATTCCGGGCCGCGCGGGCCAGCTATATCGAAGAGGCGATCCGCCCGCATGTGGCAGGGTCTTTCGCGACATTGCTGCGTGCGGCCGCCCTGCACCCGGTGATGCAGAACTACCTGAACCAGAACCGTTCGGTCGGCCCCTTCAGCCGGGTCGGGCGGCGCACCGGGCGCGGCCTGAACGAGAATCTCGCCCGAGAGCTTCTGGAACTGCACACGTTGGGGGTCGAAGGCGGGTATAGTCAGGATGATGTTACCCAGATGGCGCGGCTGCTGACCGGCATCACCTATGACCTTGACCAAGGTTACAAGTTCGACCCGCGGATCGCTGAACCGGGCCTGATCGAGATTTTCGGCAAACGTTACGGCGGGCGCCCGGTCATGGAGCGCCACGTCCATGAGGCGCTGGACGATCTGGCCGTGCACCCCGGTACGGCGGCGCATCTTGTCGGCAAGCTGGCACGCCATTTCGTGGCCGATGACCCGGACCCGCAACTGGTGGCGCATATGCAGGCCGCCTATACCTCCAGCGGTGGCGATTTGCGCAATGTGTACCGGGCCATGCTGGAACATCCTGCGGCATGGACGCCCACGCTGGGCAAGACACGCGCCCCGCTGACATGGGTCGCGGCCAGTTTGCGCGCGACCGGGATAGGCGCGGCGCAGGTTCTGGACATGGATGACCGCCAGACGCGGCGCGACCTGATGATCCCGCTGCAAGCGATGGGCCAGCCGCACGAAGCCGTTCCGTCCCCGGCGGGCTACGATGATCGCGCCGATGCCTGGATCACGCCGCAAGCCGTGGCCGCGCGCATTGACTGGGCCATCGGGCTGGCCGACCGGTTGTCGACTCCACCCGACCCGCGCGCCTTCGTGACCGCGGCCTTGGGCGACCTGGCCAGCCCCATGTTGATCCGGGCGGCCCGGGGTGCCGAAACCCGGACAGAGGGCGTCGCGATGATCCTTGCCGCGCCCGATTTCAACCGCTGCTGAGAGGGCCGGAACCATGCGCCACGACCCCAATCGCCGTGCTTTTCTGGGCCAGGTTGCCGCGCTGGGCTGTTCGGCGGCGGCCAGCCCGTTCCTTAGCCCCATCGCCATGGCAAGCGCGCCGGGGGAAAACCGGCTGGTGGTGATCGTGTTGCGCGGGGCGCTTGACGGTCTGGATGCGCTGCGCCCGATAGGCGACCGGCATTTCGCTGCATTGCGCCCCAGCCTGTCGGACGGCGGCACGCCCCTGGGCGACGGGTTCTTCGCGCTGCATCCGACCCTGTCTGGCCTGACGCCGCTGTGGCAGTCCGGCGAGCTGGCCTTCGTGCCCGCCACCTCGACCCCCTATCGCGACAAGCGCAGCCATTTCGATGGCCAGGATCTGCTGGAGGCGGGAACGCCTGATGACCAGCCGGGTGTCCCGTCGCGCGATGGCTGGCTCAATCGCGCGCTGACGCTCATGCCCGATGTCACCGCGCGCACGGCCTTTGCACTCGGGCGCGAGCGGATGCTCATCCTTGACGGACCCGCGCCCATGACCCAATGGACGCCGGGCACAGAGCTGGAACTGGGACCGCAAGCCAAGCTTCTGCTGGAATATCTTTATGCCCAAGACCCGCTTTTCGCAGAGGCTGGCCTGACGGCACTCGACATGGGCACCGCGCAAGGCATGTCCGCCCCGGCGCGTGGCCCGGCGGGCGAGGTTCTGGCCCGCTACCTGGCAGAGCAGATGCGCGGCGAAACCCGGATCGCCAGCCTGTCGCTGTCGGGCTTTGACACGCATCAGCAGCAGGCGAACCGCCTGCGCCCGGCGCTGCGCAACCTCGAAACCACGCTTTTGACGCTGCGGGCCGAGATGGGACCGCTCTGGGCGCGCACAACCGTTCTGGCGATGACCGAATTCGGCCGCACCGCGCGCGAAAATGGCACCAAGGGCACCGATCACGGCACCGGCGGCATGGCATTGCTGGCCGGGGGGGCGCTGCGCGGCGGGCGCATCATCGGCGGCTGGCCGGGGCTGGCCGAGGCCGCGCTTTATGACGGGCGCGACCTGATGCCGCTCAGCGATGTGCGCGCCTATGCCGCCTGGGCGCTGCGTGACATGTATGGGTTGCGCAAGTCTGACCTGATGCGCACGGTCTTTCCGGGGCTTGATATGGGCGACACCCCCGGCCTGCTGCTTTAACGCTTTCAACGCGCGGCCACGCGGCCTATATGCGCCTCATGGCACAAGCACCCCTGTTACAACTCTCCGGAATCGGCCTTGGCTTTGGCGGCAACCCGCTGCTGGAGGGGCTGGACACCACCATCCAACCCGGCGACCGCGTGGCGCTTGTGGGGCGCAACGGGTCCGGCAAATCCACCCTGATGAAGATCATGGCGGGGCTGGTGGAACCAGACACCGGCACCCGCACCCTGCCGCCGGGCATGTCGGTGGGCTACATGGAACAAGACCCGGATTTCGCGGGGTTTGCCACATTGGGCGAGTATGCCATGCAAACCCTGGACCCATCCGAAGGGTGGCGCGTGGATATTGCCGCCGAAGGGCTGGAATTCGATCCGGAACTGGACCCCGCCCGCGCCTCTGGCGGCGAACGCCGCCGCGCGGCGCTGGCGCGGCTTCTGGCCGAAGCGCCCGACCTGATGCTGCTGGACGAGCCGACGAACCATCTGGACATCACCGCCATTCACTGGCTGGAAGCGCGGCTGCGCGAAACCCGCACGGCTTTCGTGCTGATCAGCCATGACCGCGCCTTCCTGCGCGCGCTGACCCGTGCCACGCTGTGGGTGGACCGGGGCCAGGTGCGCCGCCGCGAAGCCGGGTTCGACGGGTTCGAGGAATGGCGCGACAAGATCTGGGCCGAAGAGGACGACGCCCGCCACAAGCTGAACCGCAAGATCAAGGCGGAAGCGCGCTGGGCGGTCGAGGGCATCTCGGCGCGGCGCAAACGCAACCAGGGCCGGGTGCGCGCGCTGGCCGAATTGCGCGCCGAACGCGCCAGCCAGATCAAGCGGCAGGGCACGGCGGCGATGGCGTTCGACAGCGCCCCGCAATCGGGCAAGCTGGTGGCGGAACTGGAAAACGTGTCAAAAGCCTATGGCGACCGGACCATCCTGCAAGATTTCTCGCTGCGGGTGATGCGCGGCGAATGCGTGGCCATGATCGGCCCCAACGGGGTGGGCAAGACCACGCTCCTGCGCCTGATGACCGGGCAGGAAGGGGCCGACCAAGGCACGATCCGGCTGGGCACCAACCTGCAAACGGCGGTGTTCGACCAGACCCGCGCGCAGCTCGACCCGAATGCATCGCTGTGGGAGAACCTGACGGGCGATCCGCTGATGGCGGTGTCGGGGCAGGCCGACCAGGTCATGGTGCGGGGCCAGCCCCGGCACGTGGTGGGGTATCTGAAGGAATTCCTGTTCGACGAGTCGC
>JAAAPG010000107.1 GCA_009908405.1 Alphaproteobacteria bacterium
GGGCTCGAAGACTTCGTCGGCCAGCACGAAGCGCGCGCCAACCTGCGTGTGTTCATCCAGTCCGCCAGGATGCGGGCAGAGGCGATGGATCACACGCTGTTTTACGGCCCGCCGGGGCTTGGCAAGACAACGCTCGCGCAGATTATGGCGCGCGAACTGGGCGTCGGGTTTCGTATGACCAGCGGCCCGGTTCTGGCCAAGGCGGGCGATCTGGCCGCGATCCTGACCAACCTGGAAGCGCGCGATGTGCTGTTCATCGACGAAATTCACCGCCTGAACCCGGTCGTGGAAGAGGTGCTCTACCCGGCGATGGAGGATTTCCAGCTCGACCTGGTCATCGGCGAAGGGCCCGCCGCGCGCACCGTGCGGATCGAATTGCAGCCCTTCACGCTGGTGGGCGCCACGACGCGCATGGGCCTGCTGACCACGCCGCTGCGCGACCGCTTCGGCATCCCGACGCGCCTGCAATTCTACACCGAGGATGAGCTGTGCCAGATCGTGCAACGCGGGGCGCGCCTGCTGGGCGTGACCGCGGCAGAGGACGGTGTGCGCGAGATTGCCAAACGCGCGCGCGGCACGCCGCGCATCGCGGGGCGCCTGTTGCGCCGCGTGGTCGATTTCGCGCTGGTCGAAGGCGACGGCAAGCTGACACGCGCCTTGGCCGACAATGCCCTGACCCGGCTGGGCGTGGACAAGCTGGGGCTGGACGGCGCTGACCGGCGCTACCTGTCGCTGTTGGCCGAAAACTACGGCGGCGGGCCGGTGGGCGTGGAAACCATTGCCGCGGCGCTGTCGGAAAGCCGTGACGCGATCGAAGAGGTCATCGAGCCCTACCTGCTGCAACAAGGGCTGATCGCGCGCACCCCGCGCGGGCGGATGCTGGCGGCGAAGGCGTGGGCACATCTGGGCCTGCCCGCGCCCGCGCCGGACCAACAGGGCAAGCTCTTCGACGGCTAAAGCAACGCCGTCGCCCGAACCCACCAGTCGGGATGCGACTGCATCAGCCTGTCGGCCGCCGATTGGGCAGCGTCCATTTCCGGGAACAACCCGAAGCAGGTCGCGCCTGACCCGGACATCCGCGTGAGCGCCGCGCCCGCCGCGTCAAGCGCTGCGAGCACATCAGCGATAACCGGAACGACGGCACAGGCAGGCGCTTGCAGATCGTTGCGCTGCATGAACAGCCACTGCACGAACCCAGCGAAATCGCGCCAGTCAGGCAAGGTGTCGGGCATTGGCGCGTTGTCCTTGCACGCGAGCGCCCGGAACACCGCCGGCGTCGACACGCCCACGCGCGGATTGACAAGAACCATCGCCATTTTCGGCAGCGGCGAAATCGCGGAAACATCCTCGCCGATCCCACGCATTCGGCACGGCTTGGCCGCCATGCAGACGGGCACATCTGCGCCTAGCGCCAGAACATCGCATGGCAGCTTGCGACCGCTTTGCTGCGAGATCAGCCGCAATGCCGCCGCCGCATCGGATGACCCGCCGCCGATGCCAGAGGCCACGGGCAGGTGCTTTTCCAACTTCAACGAGATCCCATCAACCTGCATCAGTCGCGCGGCGCGCAGAACCAGATTATCGCCCTCTCCCGACAAGCCGTCCGCTTCCGGACCTGTTACCGTCAGAGACAGATCATCCGCCGCAGACGCGCGCAACACATCGCCCACATCCGTGAACACGACCAGCGAATCCAGCAGGTGATATCCATCCGCGCGCTGCCCGGTCACGTGCAGCGCGAGATTGACCTTCGCGGGCGCGTGTTCAGTCGCGATCATTGCGTATCGGTCAAGGCATCGGGCGGCGTTTTCCCGTTGCGGATCTTGTGTTGGACACGGTCAACATCCAAATCCGGGTGTGGCGCAAACGACAGCGCACGCCGCCATTGAAAGCGGGCTTCGCGTTCGCGACCGACGGCCCAGTACACATCGCCCAGGTGGTCGTTCAGGATCGGATCGGTCGGCACCAGTTCGACCGCGCGCTCCATGACCGGCAAAGCCTCTTCATAGCGACCAAGGCGGTAGAACGCCCAGCCCAGGCTGTCGACGATAAAGCCGCTATCCGGCTCTGCCTCGACCGCGCGCTCGATCATGTCCAGCGCCTCGTCCAGCTTCACGCCCTTGTCGATCAGAGAATAGCCAAGGTAATTCAACACCTGCGGTTCATCCGGCACGATGTCGAGCGCGCGGCGGAATTCCGGTTCGGCGCGCTCCCAATCGCCCAGCCGCTCCAGCGTGATCGCGCGGGTGTAGATCAGAACCCAGTGCCGATCTTCGATTGTGTCCAGCAAGGCCAGCGCGCTGGCATAGGCCGCTTCGGCCTCTGCGAATTGCTCTTCCCGGCGCAACAAATCGCCCAGGGCGCTATGGACAAGAACCGAGTCGGGCTTGGTCTGCGACAGGGCCCGCAAATTGTCGATCGCGGCCGCGATCTCGCCGCTGCTTGCCAGCGCATTCGCCTTGCCAAGCTGTGCGCCCAGGTATTGCGGGTGATCGCGCGGCATGGTGTCGTACACGGCATCGGCCAGGCCGAATTGCCCCGCGCGCTCCAGCAATTGCCCGGTCAGCAGGATCGCGTCCGCGTGCTCGGGGCGCAACGCCAACGCAAGGCGCGCGTAAACCAGCGGCAGCCAGTCGTCGCGCTCCGTCGGCAGCGCAGAGGCCAGCATGTAATAGGTTTCTGCCATACCATCACGCGCCGATGTGATGGTTTCGAACGGCACGGCGCGGCCCTCTTGCAGGGCGGCGCGCAGATAGGCCACGTCTTCATCCGGGTTGGTGCCGAACATGGCGTCGGTGAGCGCGATCGCGTCTTCCATGCGACCAAGCTGGGACAGGATGGCCACATGTGCAATCACGCCGCGTCGGGTCAGACCAATCGGACCTTCGGCCTCTCCGGTCAAGAGCGTTTCGGCACGTTCAAGATCACCGACCAACGCAAAGGCCAATGCTTTGAAATACAAGGCAAAAGGTGCAAGCTCTTCGCGATCCGCGATCACCTCGTCAAACGCTGCGATGGCCTCGCTCATGCTGCCGCGCCCCAGTTGCGCCCAGGCGTTTGCCATCGGGTCCGTCAACGGACCTGTCATGCGACGCGCGTCCAGCGCCGAAAGCACCACGTCATAAGCGCCGCGCTGGAACGCATCTGCCTGAAGCACAAGGTTCGCGGTAGAGCTCGTCCCATCGCGGGCAAGGATTTGCGCGGCCCGCTCTGCCGCGCGTTCGAAATTCCCGGATAGCAGATGGCCTTGCATCGACAATTCGAGAAAGCCGATGTTGTCGGGATCCGACTGCAGCAAGCGGTCATGATTGGCCGCGATCCGGGAAAAATTGTTTTCCGTCACGGCGATCCGCGCCGACAAGAACGCACCGGCCGTGCCGCGTGAGCTCGTGTCTTGCGCGGCAACAGGGCCGATGGCGACCATTGCACACAACACAAGGCGGACGAAAAAGGGGATGGTATTTTGCACGCGACGATCACTCCGCTAAGGTTGCCAGAGCCTAGAGCCATGCCCCCGGACAGGCAATCGCCCAACACCTGAAACACGATCAAAAATCGGTTTTCATCCAATATTTACATGTTGGGGTAGTTCGGCCCATCCCCACCCTGCGGCGTCACCCAGTTGATGTTCTGGCTGGGGTCCTTGATGTCGCAGGTCTTGCAATGCACGCAGTTCTGGAAATTGATGACGAAGCGCGGGTCGCTGCCCTCTTCCTCCACCACCTCGTACACGCCTGCCGGGCAATAGCGTTGTGCCGGTTCGGCGTATTTCGGCAGGTTGACCTTGGTCGGCACGGTCGGGTCCACCAGCGTCAGGTGCGCGGGCTGGCTTTCTTCGTGGTTGGTAAAGGAATAGGCCACATTGGTCAGCCGGTCGAAGGACAGCTTGCCATCGGGTTTGGGATAGTCGATGGGCTTGTGCTTGGCGGCCTCGCCGGTGGCGTCGGCGTCGGATTTGCCGTGGCCGATGGTGCCGAACAGGGAAAAGCCCGCCGTGTTCGTCCACATGTCCAGACCGCCCAGGGTCAGCGAGGGCAGCAGCCCCCATTTCGACCACATGGGTTTGACATTGCGCACCTTCTTCAGGTCTTGGCCCACCGGACCGTTGCGCAATTCGTGTTCATAGGCTGTCAATTCATCGCCCGCGCGGTCAGCCTTGATTGCCTCATGCGCGGCTTCGGCGGCGGCTTTGCCCGACAGCATGGCGTTATGGTTGCCCTTGATGCGCGGCACGTTGACCAGCCCGGCCGAGCAGCCAAGAAGCGCGCCGCCGGGAAAGGCGACCTTCGGGATAGACTGGTAGCCGCCTTCGGAAATGGCGCGCGCGCCGTAGGACACGCGCTTACCGCCCTTCAACAGGTCGGCCACCATCGGGTGATGCTTGAAACGCTGGAATTCGTGGTAGGGTGACAGGTAGGGGTTTTCGTAGTTCAGATGCACCACGAAGCCCACGTAAACCTGATTGTTGTCAATGTGGTAGATGAAGCTGCCACCGCCCGCATTGCTGCCCAAGGGCCAGCCCATCGTGTGGGTCACGGTCCCTTCGCGGTGCTTTTCCGGGTCGATTTCCCATATTTCCTTCATGCCAAGGCCGAATTTCTGCGGCTCTTTCCCGTCTGACAAGCTGTAGCGCGCGATCACTTCTTTCGACAGCGACCCGCGCACGCCTTCGGACAGGAACACGTATTTGCCGTGCAGCTCCATGCCCGGCTCATACCCGTCGCCCGGCGTGCCATCCGGGTTCTTGCCGAATTCGCCTGCGACGACGCCTTTGACCTGACCGTCATCACCGTAGACCAGTTCGGAACAGGCCATACCGGGGAAAATCTCGACCCCCATCTCTTCGGCCTGTTCGGCCATCCAGCGGCAGACATTGGCCATGGACACGATGTAATTGCCGTGATTGTTCATCAGCGGCGGCATGGGCCAGTTGGGCACCCGGATGCCGCCGGCTTCGCCCAACATGTAGAAATTGTCGTTGCGCACCGGGACCGTGATTGGCGCGCCACGCTCTTTCCAATCGGGGATCAGCGCGTCCAGGCCGCACGGGTCCAGCACGGCACCCGACAGGATATGCGCGCCGACCTCTGACCCTTTTTCCAGCACGACAACACCCATATCCGGGTCCAACTGCTTCAACCGGATCGCGGCAGACAGGCCAGCGGGGCCAGCGCCCACGATGACGACATCATATTCCATGGCTTCGCGGTCGATGGCGGACATGTTTGCTCCTAATCATTGCGCGTGGCGGCGTCTGCACGACATATTGTGTCGCAAAGGCCTAGCCCGACGGGGCAGCATGGTCAATGCTTACGCGGCGTTGCAGCACGAACAACCGCCTGATCGCGACAATATGTATCTGAAAGACGAAATTCGCATTGCGCTTGCATTTGTGGTCCCGCTGCGCTCAGATGCAGGTGGAGTAACCAGATAGCCCCGGCGCCAGCCGCGGGCTGTCTTTATATATACAGTGGGGACGACCTATGGAAAAACTGCCCCTGACCCGTGCCGGTCAGCACATGTTGGACGCAGAGTTGAAGCGCCTGAAATCCACCGACCGTCCGACCGTGATCCGTGCCATCTCGGAAGCGCGGGAACATGGCGACCTGTCCGAGAACGCCGAGTACCACGCCGCCCGCGAAAAGCAGAGCTTTATCGAAGGGCGCATCAAGGAACTGGAATCGATCCTGGCGCGCGCCGATGTGATTGATCCCGCAAAGATGTCGGGCAGCGTGAAATTCGGCGCCACCATCAAGCTGGTGGACGAGAATACGGACGAAGAGCGGACCTACCAGATCGTGGGCGAGGCAGAGGCCGACCTTGAAAAAGGCCTGCTGAACCTGAAATCGCCGCTTGCGCGGGCCCTGATCGGCAAGGACGAAGGTGATAGCGTGCAAGTTCGCACGCCGGGCGGTGAACGCAGTTACGAGATACTCGAAATCAAGTATATCTAGCCTATGGCCAAATCACCGCCCCCTTCTGCTGATCACGTCGCAAATCGCCCGGCCCGCGCGCGGTCGCGGCTGATGGACCGCGGCGTGTTGCGCGCTTTCGCGTTGGCGGTATGGTTGCTTGCAGCGGCGGTGTTCTTGCTTTTGGCAGATTTCGACACCATGGACAGCGCAACACTGGCCTTGCTGGCGGTGGCCATGTTCTTGCCCGCCGTGCTGATTTCGATGGTGCTGCTACTGGCCAATGCCATGTCGGACATACGCTCTGAAACCGGTCAGCTTCAGGGCAGTATCGACGAATTGCGGCGCAGCCTGTTGCAACGCACCCAGCCGGAATTCGACCTGCCCCCGATGGCCGCGCAGAAACTTGAACAGATCAGCGCGCAGGCAGAGCAAACAGATACCCGGCTGACCATGTTCTTCTCGCAGCGCGCCCGCGAAGGGCGCAGCTTGCAGCCCGGTCGGCAAGACCCGCAAGCGCTTTTGGCACTGGCCGGGTTCGACTCTGCGCCAGGCAATGCGCTCGACCTTGCAACCCTGATACGCGCGCTGCATTTCCCAGAGGATGAGAACGACACCGAAGGCTTCACCGCGCTCCGTCAAGCGCTGGCGGATGCGCGTGTCGCGCCGCTGATAAAGGCCGCGCAGGATGTTCTGACACGTCTGGCACAGGAAGGCATCTACATGGATGACCTGCGCCCCGACCGCGCGCGTCCCGAATTCTGGCGCGCCTTTGCCCAAGGCACGCGCGGCGCGCTGGTCGCACCGCTTGGCGGCATTCGCGACCGGTCTTGCCTTGCGCTCAGTGCGGGTCGGATGCGGTCGGACCCCGAATTTCGCGCCGCCGTCCACCTGTTCCTGCGCGAGTTCGACAAGGTTTTGTCCGCGTTCGAGCCTACCGCCGATGACGCCCAGATCGCGGCCCTGTCCGACACAAGGTCCGCGCGGGCCTTCATGCTGCTCGGTCGGGTCAGCGGCGTCTTTGCGCGGTGACTTGAAATCGCCCCAAGGGGGCGTTACCCACGCTTCACATGTTCACGATCGTATAGCGGTGCAGGAGCGGCCTCATGACATTTCCGCAGGATTTCTGGCACGGGTTCCGGGCAGGTTTGCCGTTCCTGCTGGTCATCATCCCGTTCGGTATCGTCTTTGGCGTGGTCGCCACCGAAGCCGGTTTGAACATTAGCCAGACCATGGGCTTTTCGATTTTCGTGATCGCCGGTGCCGCGCAATTCGTGGCCATCCAGTTGATGGTGGAAAACGCCCCTATCCTGATCGTGCTGGCAACATCTTTGGCCGTGAACCTGCGCATGGCGATGTATTCGGCCAGCCTTGCACCGCATCTTGGGCCGGTGCCGTGGTGGAAACGGGCCGTGGTGGCGTATTTCATGGTCGACCAAGCCTATGCAGCATCGATCCTGAAATACGATGACAGCCCGCAAATGACCCCGCGACAGAAATTCGCGTATTACATGGGCGTCGTCACCCCGGTTTGCCCCATGTGGTATGTCGCCACTTATGGCGGCGCGGTGCTGGGCGACGTGATCCCGCCGACCCTGCCCATCGACTTTGCCGTGCCGATCACCTTCCTGGCGCTGATCGTGCCCATGCTGCGTTCCTTGGCCCATGTCGTGGCAGCATTGGTCTCGATCATCGGGGTGCTGGTGTTTTCCTTCGTGCCGTTCAACCTGGGCCTGTTGCTGGCCGCGCTTCTGGCCATGGTCGCCGGGGCCGAAGTCGAGCGCCAAATCACCAAGCGAGTCGCGCCATGACCCTGGGCACCGTGGACATCTGGCTTATCATCCTTGGCCTTGGGGTGGGGTCTTACCTGCTGCGCCTGTCCTTCCTGGGTATTGTCGGCAGTCGCGACCTGCCCGAATGGCTGTTGCGGCACCTGCGCTATACGGCCGTGGCCGTCATGCCGGGGATGATTACGCCGATGATCCTGTTTCCGGCCGCCACCGGCGGGCAATTCGACCTTGTGCGCATGGGGGCCGCTTTTGCGACCATCGCCATCAGTCTGTGGACACGCAACGCCACGCTGACCATCTTCGGCGGCGCGGCGACCCTGTTCGCGCTGCATTTCCTACTGGCGGCGTAACACCGCGCCGGGGTTCATGATGCCCACGGGGTCCAGAGCCGTCTTGAGCGCGCGCATGGCGGCCAGTTTCACCGGGTCGCCGTAGCGTTCCAGATCGGCAATCTTCAAGCGGCCAATGCCATGTTCCGCGCTGACAGACCCGCCCAGACCATGCACCATGTCATGCACGCAGGTCTTGATCGCGTCACGCTGGTCCGCGTGGTCGTCCCGCGTGCGGCCCGGCATGGGAAAGACATTGTAATGCAGGTTCCCGTCGCCCAGATGCCCGAAACAGTTGATGCGGAACTTCCCCAGTTTCGCCAGTTCCGGCCCCGCGTGGTCTATGAAGTTCGGCACCTCGGACAAGGGCAAGGAAATATCATGGCTCGACACCGCGCCGATATGCCGGTTGGCTTCGGGGATGGATTCGCGGATCGACCAGAACTCGGCGCGCTGGGCGGCACTTTGCGCGATCAGCCCGTCGCGCACCAAGCCGCGCTCCATGGCATCGGTCAGAACCCCCTCCAGCATCCCGGCCAGGTCGACCCCGTTGGGCGCGCCGAGGTCCAGCAGAACCATCCAGTCGGGGGCTTGCGCGAAAGGTTGGCGCACCCGCGGCATGGTTTCGGCCAGAAAGGCCAGCCCCATCCCGCCGATCAGCTCGAACGCAGAGATCATCCCCGACAACCGGTCCTGCGCCAGCGCCAGAAGGTCCAGCGCGGCGCGGGGGCTATCGACCACCAACAAAGCCGCGCCTTCGGCCCGGTTACGCGGGAACAGCCGCAGGCTGGCCGCGGTGATGACCCCCAGCGTGCCCTCGGACCCCAGCAACAGGTGACGCAGGTCATAGCCGGTGTTGTCCTTGCGCAGCCGCTTCAGCCCGTGCCATATCCGGCCATCGGGCAGCACCGCTTCCAGCCCCAGCACAAGGTCGCGGGCATTGCCGTAGCGCAGCACGTTCACGCCGCCCGCATTGGTGGCCAGCAAGCCCCCGATCCGCGCCGACCCTTCAGAGGCCAGCGACAGCGGAAACACCCGTTCCGTGCCCTCCGCAGCCGCTTGCACATCGGCCAGGATCGCGCCAGCTTCGGCAACCAACACATTCTCGGACGGATATACCGCGCGAATCGCGGCCATCCGCTCCAGCGACAGCAACAATGGGGCCGGTCCATCGGGCGCAACCTGGCCACCGACAAGGCCAGTGCCACCGCCATAGGGCACAAGCCCCACGCGCGCGGCATGACAAGCGCGCAGGATGCACGCCACCTCTTCGACGTTACGCGGCATGGCAACAGCCCCGGCCACGCCTTGCCAGCGCCCGCGCGGCTCTGACAGGTAACGGTCATGGGCGGGGCGCAGCGTGTCCCCTGGCAACACGGCGGCAAGCCCTGCCAGAAACTCCGTGTCACAGGCGATCAGGTCGTGTCGCGTCATGACAGGGCACCTAGCCCCGCGCGCGGGGTGCGCAAGGGGCGGCCCGGAGGGCAGCCCCGCGGGTGGGCGGGTGGG
>JAAAPG010000076.1 GCA_009908405.1 Alphaproteobacteria bacterium
GGGCTGTGCCGCACGCTGGGGCCGGATTACGCGCTGAAAACGGTCGCCCCCGACGCGGTGGAAGACGCGATCGACGACCATGTCGCCGTGCTGATGATAACCGAGGTGGACTACCGCACGGGCCGCAAGCACGACATGGCCCGGCTGATCGCCAAGGCCCATGCGGCGGGCGCGCTGGTGGTCTGGGACCTGGCGCATTCGGCGGGGGCGATCCCGGTGGATGTGGCTGGCAATGACACCGATTTCGCCGTCGGGTGCAGCTACAAGTACCTCAATTCCGGCCCCGGCGGCCCCGCGTTCATCTATGTCGCGCCGCGCCTGGCGGACCACGTGCGCCCCGCGCTGTCGGGCTGGCTGGGGCATGAAGCGCCGTTCGCCTTCGACCTGGATTACCGCCCCGGCGCGGGGATAGAGCGCATGCGCGTCGGCACCCCGCCGGTGCTGCAACTGGCCGCCCTCGATGCCGCCTTGGACGTCTGGGACCATGTGGACATGGCCGACCTGCGCGCGCGGTCGCTGGACTTGCAGGACATGTTCATCGCAAGGGTCGAGGCCGCCTGCCCCGCCCTGACCCTGGCCACACCGCGCGACCACCAAAGCCGCGGCAGCCAGGTCAGTTTCCGCCATCCCCAAGGCTACGCGATCATGCAGGCGCTGATCTCCGCGGGCGTGATCGGCGATTTCCGTGCGCCCGACATCCTGCGCTTCGGCTTCACCCCGCTTTACCTGTCGCCCGACGATGTGAACAACGCCGCCGACACGCTTTGCGACATCATGGCGACCGGCCGCTGGGACCGTCCCGAATTTCACGCGCGCGCGAAAGTTACCTGATCCGCGTCACAAGATTGCCGGGTTTGCGCTTTAGCCCAAGACGAACCGCGGCAAAAAGGCCAAACGAAGATGAGCGCCGGCACCGATCCCCTCCAGCCCGCCCACAGCTTCGCGCAGCGCGTGATGCGGGGGGCGGCCTTTACCTCTGGCGGGTTCGTCCTGAGCCAGGGGATGCGTTTTGCATCGAACCTGGTCCTCGCCCGGCTGCTCTTTCCCGAAGCGTTCGGACTGATGGCGTTGATGACCATGGTCCTGACCGGCCTGACAATGCTGTCGGACACCGGTGTTCCCCAATCCATCATGCAGAACAAACGCGGCGATGACCCCGATTTCCTGAACACCGCCTGGACGCTGAACCTGATGCGCGGCGTCCTGCTGTGGCTGGTCGCCTGCGCCTTGGCATGGCCTGCCGCGTGGCTGTATGAGGCGTCGGAATTGCTGTGGATCCTGCCCTTGGGCGGGCTGTCGCTGGTCATGCTGGGGGCCGCACCGACGCGGGTCTTCTCGGCGCAGCGCCACCTGCAACTGGGGCGCATCATGGGGATCGAGCTTGGCTCGCAACTGTTGGGTATCCTCGCAATGGTCGCGCTGGCCTGGATGTATCAGACCTACTGGGCGCTGGTCGCGGGCGTGCTGGTGACGGGGCTTGCGAAACTGGTCATGGAATGGACCTTGCTCTCCGGCCCACGCAATTCCTTGCGCTGGGAAAAAGCGGCGGGCGGCGAGCTGTTGCGCTTCGGCGGCTGGATCATGCTGTCCTCGGCCTTCGGCTTCGTTCTGCTGCAAGGCGACCGCGCCATTCTGGGCGTGTTCCTGACGGTGGAAAAACTGGGCATCTACAATATCGCCTATTTCCTTGCGTTTTTCCCGGTGCTGATGGCGCACACCATGATGTCGAAATTGCTGATCCCGTCCTACCGAGAGATGTTCGCGGGCCAGAACGGCGAACATGACCGCAAGATCCGGCGGATGCGCATGGGGCTGACCGGAACAGTGATGGCGCTGCTGACCATCATGGTGCTTATCGGGCCTGCGCTGATCGACCTTCTCTATGACGACCGTTATGCGGAAGCGGGGCCGATCATCGTCATGATTAGCTGCGGGCAGATGCTGTCACTGATCATGCTGACCTATGACCAGTCGGCCTTGGCGCGGGGCGATTCGCGGCGGTTTTTCTGGATCGTCGCCTTTCGCGCAACGGTGCAGACCGGGTGCTTTCTTGCCGGCGCGGCGCTGGCCGGACTGCCGGGGGCGCTGGCGGGACAAGCGGTCGCTGCGGTGCTGGTTTACCCCGCGGTCGCCGCATTGGCCACCCAGACCGGCGTCCGGGACAAACGCCATGACGCGCTTTTCTCGGCGCTGGCATTACTGCCCATCGCAGGCGGTTTGACGCTGCACTGGGACAAGATCGCACCGCTTTTGCCCTGACGCTTACCATATCGTAACCCCAAGCGGGCTACACCCGATGTCGAAAGCAGAAGCGTTCGAATCGGAGTGTGCCTTGTCCAGGTTGAAATCCGCACGATCCGTCCTGAAACCGTCCCGATGGTGTTTCATGGGCGCATTCGGGCTGTTGGCCATGCTGCTTGCCTGGCCCATGATGTCGCGTGCACAGGCCGCGCTTTGCGATCAGGCAGCGCAGGCCGCCGCGCGCACCCATGGCGTGCCGTTGGACATGTTGCGCATGGTCGCCCTGCTGGAAACCGGGCGCAAACAGGGTGGCGCGTTGCGCCCCTGGCCCTGGGCACTGAACGCGGGCGGCACCAGCCATTGGCTACCCGACAAGCGCGCGGCCAAGGCCAAGGCGCGCGACATCCTGGCCACCGGACGGCGCAATCTCGATTTCGGGTGCTTCCAACTCAATTACCATTGGCACGGCGCGCAATTCTCCGGGATCGACGCCATGCTCGATCCCGGCCTGAATGCCGATTACGCGGCGCGCTACCTGCTGTCCCAATACCGGCGGCTGGGCGACTGGAAAGCGGCGATTGGCGCGTATCACTCGCGAACGCCGGAACACGCCCAACGATACCTGGCACGGTATGACAGCATCAAACGCCAGTTGACGCCCCTGGCCGAAACCGCCCCCGCACCATCCGCGCCCGGCCCAAGCCGCCCCCGGAACCGCTTTGCGTTGCTGACGGGCGGCGGCGGCGGGGCGCGCGGCTCGCTTGTGCCCTCGTCGGTGCTGGCGCAGAGCAGGCCACTGATCGCGATGACCGGGGGGAACTGATGGCGATTGACGTGAAAACCCTTTTCCAGCCGACCATTTTGTTGGCCCTGGCACTCATGGCCGTGATCGTGATGATGATCCTGCCGATCCCGGCCTGGGCGCTTGACCTTGGGCTGGCGGTGTCCTTCGGGCTGGCGATCCTGATGTTCACGGTCACCCTCTTCATTCAGCGCCCGCTCGATTTCTCGATTTTCCCCACCGTTCTGCTGGCGTCGCTCATGCTGCGGCTGTCGCTGAACGTGTCGTCGACCAAACTGATCATCGGCGACGGGCATAGCGGCACCCATGCAGCAGGCGGCGTCATCCAGGGCTTTGCCAATTTCGTCATGGGCGGGTCGGTGTTCCTGGGTGTCGTGATCTTCCTCGTGCTGCTGATCGTGAATTTCATCGTCATCACCAAGGGCGCGGGGCGCATGGCCGAAGTGGGCGCGCGTTTCGCGCTGGACGGGATGCCGGGCAAGCAGCTTGCCATCGACAGCGACATGTCGGCGGGCGCCATCGACCACGCGGAGGCGAAACGCCGCCGCGAAACCGAACAGGCCGAAACCAATTTCTACGGCTCGCTTGACGGGGCGTCGAAATTCGTCAAGGGCGATGCCGTTGCGGGCCTGCTGATCACGCTGCTCAACATCGTGATGGGCCTGATAAACGGCACCATGATGCACGGCATGTCGCTGGGCGCCGCCTTTGAAACCTATGCCATCCTGACCGTGGGCGATGGGCTTGTCAGCCAGATCCCGGCGGTCATCATCTCTATCGCGGCAGCACTCTTGCTGGCGCGCGGCGGGGCGAATGGCGCGACCGACAGCCAGCTTTTCGACCAGCTTGGGCGCTATCCGTCGGCGCTGGCCACGGTTGGCCTGCTGATGGCGCTCTTTGCCTTCGTGCCGGGCCTGCCCTTCATGCCCTTCATCGCCGGCGCGGCTGTCTTGATGTCGCTTGCATATATCGCCCAGCGCAAGGCTGCCGTTTCCGCCCCGCAAGACACGCATGAACCAGAGGCACCGCCCCCCGCGCCCGGCCTTGGCGATGTGCTCGATCTCGACGAAATCCATGTCCAGTTCGCCCCAGACCTCGTCCCGATGGTGCTTGATCCGGGGCTTGGGCTGGATGCCCGCATCTCCAGCATTCGCGCCCATATCGCCCGCGAATTCGGTCTGATCCTGCCCGAAATCCGCCTGACGGATGACAGCAGCCTGCCCGCGGGCACCTATGCGATCCTGATCCACGGGGTGGAACAGGCGCGCGACAAGTTGCGCCAGGACAAGGTCCTGGCACTGATCGGCTCTGAACGCACATTGGACACGCCCGGCGAAGATGTCGCCGAACCCGTCTACCAGGCGCCCGCCCGCTGGATCGGGCGCGACGCGCAGGAAGAGGCCGCGCTCTCCGGGGCGACCGTGATCGCCCCGATCGAAGTGCTGGCCACGCACCTGCTGGAGGTGCTCAAATCGAACCTGGGCCGCTTGTTGACCTATCGCAGCCTGACACGGGTGCTTGATGAGCTAAGCAGCCTGACCGATGCGACCCGCGCCGATGCCAACAAACGCCTGCTGTCCGAATTGATCCCCGACAAGGTGCCGATGGACGTGCTTCTGAGCGTCTTGCGCCTGCTTCTGGATGAGCGGGTTTCCATTCGCAACATGCCGCTGATCCTAGAAGCGATGGCAGAAATGCGCAGCGCGGGCCTGACGCCAGAAGCGCTTTGCGAGCATGTGCGTCAACGTCTTGGCTTTCAGCTGGTGGCAACGCTGAAGCGCCCCGACGGCACGGTGCCGCTTTTGCAACTGGCCCCGGAATGGGAAGAGCTGTTTTCCACCTATCAACTCTCTGGCGACAAGGGCAGCATCGACGTGGCCTTGCCCCCAGACGATTTCGGTCGCCTGACGCGCGGCATCGCGGAAAAACTGGCCGGTCTTGGGGCCAGCGGCGTCTCGCCCGCGCTGGTCACCTCGGCGCAGCGCCGTCGCTTCCTGCGCACCGCGCTGGTGGCCAAGGGGCTTGGCGCGCCTGTGCTGAGCTACGAAGAAATCGGGTTCGAAGCCCGGCCCGCGCTTGTCGGGACCATCGCGGCATGAGCACAGACCTGATCGCCGCACTGACCGCCCTTGGGGCAGAATTCGGCCCGACGCTAGAGGCCGCGCTGGTGGTGTTTCTGCGCGTTGGCGCGATGATGGCGCTGCTGCCGGCCTTCGGTGAAACCGTCATTCCCGTTCGTGTGCGCCTTGCGCTCGCGCTGGCCTTCACCGCGATCATCACCCCGGCGCTGGAGGCTGCGCTGCCCCCAGTGCCGAACGCGCCGCTTGACCTGATGCGCCTGGTCGCCACTGAAACCATCGCCGGGTTCACGCTGGGGGCCGGGTTGCGGCTCTTCGTGATCGTGTTGCAGATTGCAGGCACCATCGCGGCCCAGGCCACGTCGCTTTCGCAATTCTTCGGCGGCGCGGGGGTCGATCCACAACCCGCCATGTCGCAGATCCTGCTGATGGGCGGGCTGGCGCTGGCGGTCACCCTTGGGCTGCATGTGCGGCTGGCCGAACTCTTGTTGCTATCCTACCAACTGTTCACACCGGGGCGCTTTCCGCTGCCGGCCGATGTCGCGGATTGGGGCGTGTCGCAGGTCTCGCGCGCCTTTGCCTTGGCATTCACGCTTGCCATGCCGTTCGTCATCCTGTCGCTGGTGTTCTACATCGCGCTTGGCGCGATCAACAAGGCCATGCCACAGCTCATGGTGGCCTTTGTCGGCGCGCCCGCGATCACCTTTGCCGGGCTGGCCCTGCTATTGCTGACTGCACCGCTGGTCTTGCCGATCTGGCACGACGCCTTTTCCGCTTTCATCGCCGACCCGACGGGGGACGCAAGATGAACGAAGACGACGCGACCGAAAAGGAATTCGAGGCCACGGAGCGCAAGCTGGATGAGCAGCGCCGCAAGGGCGAGGTGCCGCGCTCGACAGATATCAACACCGCCGCGGCCTACCTTGGCCTGTTGCTGTCGATGGTCGCGCTGGGACAATTCGCCATAACCCGGATCGGCGACCTGGGCGTCGGCATCCTGCAGCGGGCAGACACCCTTTCCGCCCTTGCAAGCGGCGGCGGGCGGCCGGTCATCGGCGCGGTCATCGGCGACACGGTCTGGGCCAGCCTGCCGCTGTTCGCCCTGCCCTTCGCGCTGGTCTGGGCCGCGCTCTTCGCGCAACGCGCCGTGATCTTCGCACCCGAGAAACTGCAACCCAAACTCTCGCGTATCTCTCTCATCTCGAACGCGAAAAACAAGTTCGGGCGCAACGGCTTGTTCGAATTCGCGAAAAGCACGGTAAAACTGGCGGTTCTGTCGGTGGTGCTCTGGATATTCTTGCTGCACGAATTGCCCACGATCCTGCGCAGCCTGTATCTGACACCCAATGTGGCCGCCGCGGAACTGATGCAGATGGTCCTGCGCTTCCTGTTGCTGGTCTTCGTGGTCTCGCTTGTGATCGGGGCTATCGACTTTTTCTGGCAACGCGCCGAACATCTGCGCAAGAACCGGATGTCACACAAGGAAATGCGCGACGAGACGAAAAACGCCGAAGGCGATCCACATGCCAAGGGCGAGCGCAGCCGGCGCGGGCGCGAAATTGCCACCAACCAGATGCTGGCCGATATCCCCGAGGCCAACGTCGTCATCGTGAACCCCGAACATTATGCGGTGGCGCTGAAATGGTCGGCGACGGACCAAACCGCCCCGATCTGCGTGGCCAAGGGCACGGATGAGATTGCCGCGCAAATCCGGGCCCGCGCGCGCGACGCAGGCGTGCCCATCCATCGCGATCCGCCCACCGCGCGCGCGCTCCATGCCACCGTCAAGCTTGGCGCAGAGGTCGCGCCGGAGCATTACGCCGCCGTCGCCGCCGCAATTCGCTTTGCCGAGTCAATGCGCGCCAAGGCCGCGAAAGGGCGTTGGGCATGACCCAAACGCGCATGCAGCAGCTTCGACAGGTGGCCCAGATGCTGCGCGCGCGCGATCTTGCGCGGCTGGGTAAGCTTGAGCGCCAGCGTCAAGAGCTTGCGACGCGCCTCGGCCTGCTTTCGACCCGGATGGACATGACCGAAGATCCCGCGCTGAACGCCGCGCGCCTGGCCCATGCAAGCTGGGCGCAGGCCCAGCGCATCGGGCTCAACCAGGCTTTGGCGCGCCAGACCGTACTGACGCTTGACCAAAAAGCGCGCACCGCACGCAGTGTCGGACGCGCAGAAGCGCTCGACAAACTCGCACAGGACGCGCGCCGCAAACGATGACCGACGGCCCGGCACGCGGCATGTCGCGCCGCACCATCAGGCCAGCGCGCATTGCGTGTCAGATCACCCATTCACCGGCGCGCATCAGCGCCACCGGTTCGGCCCCGGCGCGCAGCCCGTCCACATTGGTACGCCCGTCGCCGATCATCCAATCCACGTGGATCAGGCTGGAATTACCACCCCGCGCCGCGATGTCCTCGGGGGTCAACTCGTCGCCCTCTAGGCAGGCGGCGTAACACTGTCCCATCGCGATATGCGACGCCGCGTTTTCATCGAACAACGTGTTGTAAAACAGGTGCCCGCATTGCGATACGGGCGAGCTATGCGGCACCAGCGCCACCTCTCCCAGTCGCGCCGCACCCGCGTCGGTTCCGATCATCTGTGCCAAAACGTCCTGACCGCGCCCCGCCGTGGCCGAAACCGCGCGACCGCCTTCGAAGCGCATCTCGATCTCGTCAATCAGCGTGCCATGGTATGACAGCGGCTTCGTCGCCCGCACGACACCATCCACGCGGTCGGCATGGGGCGTGGTGAACACCTCTTCGGTGGGGATATTGGGATTGCACGACACGCCGTTGCGGGACCGGCTGGCGCCCCCTTGCCACCGGTGTCCGTCGGCCAATCCGACGCGCAGATCGGTGCCCGCACCGGTAAAATGCAAGCTGTCGAACCGCGCGGCGTTCAGCGTGGCGCATCGACTTGCCAATGCGGCGTTATGCGCGGTCCAGGCCGCGACCGGGTCGTCATGGTCCAGGCGTGCGGTGCGGGCGATCGCATCGGCCAAGCGCGCCAGCGCCTCTGGCGCGGGCAAATCGGGAAAGATGCGCGCGGCCCAGGCGGGTGTCGGGCACGCGATGATCGACCAGTTGATGCGAAATTCCGAAATATATGACAGCGCGGGCCGGTACGCAGCCGCGTTGGCGCGGTTGGCGCGGCCCACTTTCGCGCTGTCCTGGTCCGACAGAAGGAACGGGTCTTCCCCGACCAGCGCCAGCCGTGCCGCGCCGCCCTCATAGGCCCGCGCCATCGCATCATAAAGCCAGCCCGGCGCATGATCGAACCCGGCATCATGCCCATGGACGAAGCGCGCGCGCGCAATCTCCGCGTCGGCCAGTATCGGCGTGACAAGCTTTGCGCCCGCGCGATAGGCTTCGGCCGTGATGGCCCGCGCCAACGGCAAGGCAGCACTTGGCGCCGTCATCACCAGCTCTTGTTCGGGTTGCAGGTTCAGGCCGACTCGCACCGCCAAGCGTGCGAGCGCGTCCAGCATCGTCGTGTCTATATCGGTCGTGTCACGCATTGCGCCCTCCGGTCGTGATGGGCCAAAGCTGGGCCATGCGTGGTGCCGGGTCAAGCGCCGTTGCGCACGATATTCGTGATAAGCACTTCGTGAAGCACGACGTCATCCAGAACCTGCGAAGCGCCTTCCCGAAGCGCGCGGCGCAGCAACGCCATGGCGTTGTTCGACGTGAACATCCCGTCGAACCCGCCCACATTGGCATGATCGAACATGATCTGAAGCAACCTGTCGCGCAGAAGCGGAGCCTTTGCCGCGACGGTGTCGTACTGGTTTTCGTCTACCTCGAGCGCCAATTCCATCACGATCAACGATGTGACACGCCCCTCTTCGACAATCGGGACCAGGAATTGGCTGTCAAACGCATACAAGGCGCTCGGCTCTGACTTTTCGACAGGCTTCGGCGGCGAGTCTTCTGCCGCGACCGGTTCGGGCGGCGCGGGACGCAGCATGATGCCCGCGCCTATCCCCCCGGCAAGCCCCAGGATCATGAGCAGTATGGGTAGGATCTTGGACATTTCGTCCCCTTTTCGCGTGGTGTCGGACCCGTCAGAAGGGCGTCACGATTTCAAGTATTTGCTGGCCATAGCGCGGCTGCTGCACATTGGAGATGATGCCCCGCCCGCCATACGAAATGCGCGCATTCGCGATCCGGTCGTAGCTGACTTCGTTACGGCGCGAGATATCCGCCGGGCGGACGTATCCGGTGACCAGCAGCTCGCGCAACTCGTGGTTGACGCGCACTTCCTGGCGCCCCTCGATCCTGACGACACCGTTGGGCAAACGTTCCACAACGGTCGAGGCCACGCGCAGCGTCAGTTGCTCGTTGCGGCTGACAGAGCCCGTACCGGAAAAATCGCTGCTGCCCTGGACATCCGCCCCGGCGGCAATACTCACCCCTC
>JAAAPG010000060.1 GCA_009908405.1 Alphaproteobacteria bacterium
AGTCCTGCCCCGGTTCGGCAATCGGCGTGTGTTCCATCTCTTCAGTGGCGATTTCCACGTCGCCGCGCTGGAAGATCGCGTCTTCGTCGCGGAAGGCGCCTTGCAGCACCAGTGTCAGCTCCATCCCCTGGTGGCCATGATCGGGCACCGCTGCGCCCGCTGGGATGTGCAGCAAGCGCGCGCTGGCCTTGTCCGAGGTTTGCAGGATCGCCTGCCGCACGCCGCCGCCTACCGCGCGCCATTGCACGCGGTCCAAGCCGCCGCCGATTGCGTCAACCAAGGGCACGGGCAACACCGCGTCGCGCGGGCGCCCGTCTGGCTTGGCGGTCGGTGCGCCGGATTTGATCCGCGCCATCACGGTCGCCAGCGAATCCGACGCCATCACTGCGCTGTCTTCTTCCAGCAATGCGCCGCCCACCGCGTCGAAGCTGGCGAGCCGCGCGCGGCAGTCGTCACAAACCGATACATGGGTCGCAACGACAAGGTTGAACGCTTCCGGCAGCGAACCGGCCGAGTAAGCCATCAACAAACGGTCATTCAGGTGGTGGGTAATCATCGCGTCGTCTTTCTAATTCAGGCTGTGGCGCAACCTTTCCAGCGCCAATCTGATGCGGGATTTGATCGTGCCAAGGGGCAAACCGGTCGCGTCCGCGATTTCGCTATGCGACAGGTCGTGAAAATAGGCGCGCTCTATCATGCTGCGTTGCGCGTCCGGTAAAGCGCTCAAGGCTTCGGCCAGTTGCGCGGTTTCCTGTTGCAGGGTCAGAACGTCCTCTTGGTCGGGTTCCGCTTCCGGGCCCCAGGGCAGGTCTTCGGGTTCGGGGCGCTTGTCGCGGCGCAACATGTCGATGCGGCGGTTTCGCGCAATGGTGAAGATCCATGTCGCGGCAGAGGCGCGGCATGGGTCGAACTGCGCGGCCTTGCGCCACACGGTGACCATCACGTCCTGCGCGCATTCTTCCGCGCTCGCGGCATCGGCCCCCGATTTCATCAGGTAGGCTTTCACGCGCGGCCCGAAATGCGCGAAGAGTTCGGCAAACGCGTTGCTGTCCTGAGCGGTCGCGACCTGGCGCACGCGCTCTCCCCAATCTGTGTCGTCCTTGCTGCTCACACGTCCCGGCCTTTTATACACGACGCCACGGCGCCACGTTTCCGCCATCATATGGGGCAGGAACGGCACGAGTCGAGGCGTGATCGCAGGGTGGAACATGTCTAACATACCTGACATACGGCATCAGCGCACAGCCGGATCAAAAAATATGCACAGGAATGAGATGATTTTCCTTATGATCCGCTCGATGACGGCCCGCGTAAAACCACAACGACGGGGCCTTGCGCCCTTAACTGTCAAGTAACGGAGACACTATGCCCTTTGAAATGATTGACATGCCCGCGCGGCGGATTGCGATAATTGGCGGGGGCATTTCAGGACTGGCAGGGGCGTACCTCATGTCTCAGCGCCACCGGGTTACATTGTATGAAGCGGAGCCGCGTCTTGGCGGGCATGCGCGCACCGTCACCGCGGGCAAGCGTGGCGATCAGCCGGTCGATACCGGGTTTATCGTGTTCAACCATGTGAATTATCCGAACCTGACGGCGCTCTTTGAAAAGCTGGACGTGCCGACCGCGCCATCGGATATGAGCTTTTGCGCGTCGTTTGACGGTGGGCGCTATGAATACGCTCTCGGCTCGCTCGATCAAGTCTTCGCGACGCGCCGCGCTGCGCTGGACCCGCGGCATCTGCGGATGGTGCGCGACATTCTGCATTTCAACAAGCACGGGCACCGCGTGGCGCTGGACAATCCCGGACTGTCCATTGGTGGTTTGCTGGACCGTCTGGGCACGGGGGACTGGTTCCGCGAGCGCTACATCCTGCCGTTTTCGGGGGCGATCTGGTCCACGCCGACCACCAAGATCCTCGATTTCCCCGCCTTGGCGATGATGGAATTCTTCCGCAACCACGCGCTGCTGAGCGCGACCGGCCAGCACCAATGGCACACGGTGCGCGGCGGCTCTGTCGAATATGTCACCCGGCTGACGGCTTACCTGGAGCGCGCGGGCGTCAACCTGCGCAGCGCCACCCCGGTGGAGCAGGTCACGCGCGGTGTCGATGGCGTGCAGATCAAGGCGCAAGGAGCAGAGCCCGAGCGCTTCGACGAGGTGATCTTTGCCACGCATTCGGACATCACCCTGCGCCTTCTGGGCGACCCGACCGAAGCCGAACGCCGCGCGCTTGGGGCCGTGCGCTACCAGACCAATGACGCGGTGTTGCATTGCGACACCAGTTTCATGCCCAGGCGGCGCAAGACGTGGTCAAGCTGGGCCTATACCGAGCGCGGGCCGCAGGATCGCGACCGCATTTCGCTCAGCTACTGGATGAACTCGTTGCAGCCCATTCCCAAGGATGACCCGATTTTCGTGACGCTGAACGCCACCCGCCCGGTGCGCGACGACTGCATTTATGACACCTACAGCTTCGCCCATCCGGTTTATGACAGTGCCGCGCTGGACGCGCAGGGCGCGGTGCGTGCGATGAACGGCAGGAACCGCACATGGTTCAGCGGCGCGTGGTTGCACAGCGGCTTTCACGAGGACGGCTTCAAAAGCGCGGTCGACGTGGCCAGCGCCATGGAACAGCGCGCGCGCAAACTGGCGGCGGCATGAGCGGGGTCGAACATATCGCGGGCCGGACCTTTCACGGGCGGCGTGGGCCGGTGAACAACCGTTTCACCTATGCCGTGGATTACGTGCTGTTCGATGCCGAGGCTGACCTGCAAGCGCCGACCCTGTTGTCGCGCAACGCGCGCAACATCGCCAGCCTGTCAGACCGCGACCATGGCGGCGCGCCCGGTCAGGGGCGCGGGGCGGCCTGGGTCCGCGAGGTTCTGGCCGCGCACCAGCTAGAGGGCGTGACCGATGGCAAGCTGCTGCTGCTGACGCAACCGCGCGTGCTGGGGCACCTGTTCAACCCGGTCAGCTTCTGGCTGTGCCATGACGAGGGCGGTGACATGCGCGCCATGATTGCCGAGGTGAACAATACCTACGGCGACCGTCATTCTTACCTATGCGTAAAGCCCGACCGCTCTGCGATCACGGGTCAAGATGAATTGCAGGCGCGCAAGATATTTTACGTGTCGCCCTTCCAGCCGGTCGAAGGCGACTACAGCTTCCACGTGGAAATGACGCCCGACAAGGTGAATATCCGCATCGGCTACCGGCAGGATTCCGAGGCCGAGAATGCGGGCCTTGTCGCCACCCTGACCGGCGCGCGCACGCCTTTGGGCAACACCGCGATCCTCTGGGCCATGGCGCGGCGCATGGGGTCGCGCCGGGTGTTGGCGCTGATCCATTGGCAGGCGCTGAAATTGTGGTGGAAAGGCGCGCGTTTCCGCAACCGCACCACGCCGCCCGCCGAAGAGGTCAGCCAGTGACCACCGCCGCCATCGCCCGCGCGCCCCGGTTCTGGGGTTACTCGCTCTATGGCGGGATGCTGGCCATGGCGGGGCTGCCCATCTACATCCATGCGCCGTTTTTCTATGTCGAACAATACGGCGTGGCGCTGGGGCTGCTGGGCAGCGTGTTGTTCGTGCTGCGCGCGCTGGACTTCGTGCAAGACCCGGCTTTGGGCTGGCTGGCCGCGCGGCTGGGCGCGCGGCGCGGGCAAGCCACCGCGCTGGCCGTTCTGTTGCTGGCGGGGGCGATGGTGATGCTGTTCGCGGTGCCGCCGCTGTTCTGGCCGCTGGCGTGGTTTGCCATCGCCATCACGGTGCTGTTCACTTCATACTCCTTTCTTACCATCTGTTTTTACGCCACGGGGGCGGCGCGCGGCGCCACGCTGGGGCAGGGCGGGCATGTCCGGCTGGCCGCGTGGCGCGAAAGCGGGGCCCTGGCGGGCGTGTGCATCGCCGCCTCTGCCCCGGTGGCGCTGGAAGCGGTTACGCCCGTGCCGTTCACCGGCTTCGCGCTGGGCTTCGTGCTGGTTGCCTTGGCGGCCTTCTGGGCCATGCGGCTTGAGTGGCCACGCTTCAAACCCGACCTGTCGGCGGTGGGCCCGTCCTTTCGCGATGTGCTGGCCGACCCGACAGCGCGTCGATTGCTGACCGTCGCGCTGGTCAACGCAACGCCGGTCGCCATCACCTCGACCCTGTTCCTGTTTTACGCCGAATCCGTGCTGCAAACCGATGGGGCGGAAGGCCCGCTGCTGGTGCTGCTGTTTCTGGCCGCCGCCGCAAGCGCGCCGGGCTGGGCGCAGATCGCGAAGCGATTCAGCGCGAAAACCGCGCTTCTGGGCGGCATGGCGCTGGCCATGGCCAGCTTCGCCTTCGTGCTGACGCTGGGCGCGGGCGACCTGACCGCCTTTGCCGTCATCTGCGTGCTGTCGGGCTTCGGCATGGGCGCCGACCTGACATTGCTGCCCGCGATCTTTTCGCGCCGCATGGCGGAATTGTCGCCGGACGCGGCGCAGGGCTTCGGCCTGTGGGCCTTTGTCACCAAGGCCACGCTGGCGCTGGCCGCGCTCATCGTGTTCCCGACGCTGGACATCGCCGGGTTCGAACAGGGCACCGCCAATTCCGACACCGCGCTGACCACTCTTGTGCTGCTTTATGCCGCGCTGCCGACCGCGCTGAAAGCCGTGGCCTTCGCGCTTCTGGCCCTGACCCCTTTGAAGGAGGATTGACCGATGACCACGTTCCTGACCCTGCTGGCCGGCATGGCGCTGATGCTGGCCCTGGTCGCGGCGGTTCAACGCTTTGCGCGCTTCCCGGCCCAGACCCCGTCGGATTATGCCAAGATGGAACCGGCCTTCGATATCCGCCAGCACCTGTCGGGGCCGATTGCCTGCGAGGGCGTCATCTATGGGCCGATGGGCCGCGTCTCGTCGCGCTTTACCGCCAAGATGCATGGCACATGGGACGGCGACAGCGGCACGCTGGCCGAACATTTCCGCTATGACAGCGGCACCGAGCAGGATCGCGAATGGCGGCTGACCTTGCAAAGCGGCGGGCGCATCCGGGCCGAGGCCGATGACCTTGTCGGCCGGGGCGAGGGCAACCAGAAGGGGGCGGCGGTGCAGTTGCGTTACACCATCCGCCTGCCGGAAAGCGCGGGCGGGCATGCGCTGGACGTGACCGATTGGCTATACCTGGTCGACGACACAACCATCGTGAACCGCAGCCAGTTTCGCAAATACGGCATCAAGGTCGCGGAACTGGTCGCCACCATGCGAAAGGTCGAGGCATGAGAAAGCTGTCGGGAAAAACCTATTGGCTCGTCGGGGCCTCTGAAGGGCTGGGGCGCGCGCTGGCCGAAAAGCTGTCGAAAGCGGGCGTTTCGCTGGTTCTGAGCGCGCGCAATGCCGACAGCCTGCAAACCTTGGCCGACAGCCTGCCCGGCCCGGCCCGCGTGGTGGCCTGCGACGTGTCGGACCGCGCGTCGGTCGTGGCGGCGGCGGAAGCGGCGGGCGCGGTGGACGGTCTGGTCTTTCTGGCCGGGGCCTATTGGCCGCAACCCGCGCAAGAGTGGACCGCCGAGCAGGTGGAAACCATGTTCGACGTGAACCTGACCGGGGCCGCCCGCGTGCTGGGGCAGGTGGTGCCCGGCATGGTCGCGCGCGGGGTGGGACATGTGGTCATCACCGGGTCACTGTCGGGCTACAGGGGCTTGCCGGGTGCGATCGGCTACGCGTCGTCCAAGGCGGGGCTGATGCACTTGGCGGAGTCCATGCATTGCGATTTGCGCAGCACGGGGGTGGATGTGCAACTGGCCGTGCCGGGCTTCATCCGCACACGGCTGACCGACAAGAACGATTTCGCCATGCCCTTCATCATGGAACCCGACCAAGCAGCAGAGGAGATGATGACCCTCATGCGGTCGGAAAAGTTCCAGCGCGCCTTTCCGCGCCTGTTTTCGCTGGTGTTCCGCGGCGGTAATTTCCTTCCCGATTGGGCGTATTATCGTCTTTTCGGACGCGCCTGAAACCCGTTGACCGTGCGGAAAGGAAACGCCGCAAAGCGCTATCACGCGGTGCGGCGCCCAAGGATCGATTTGTGACAGCGGTCGTCAGATCACTTTTTTCAGCGTGTCGACCAGATCGGTTCTCTCCCAAGAGAACCCGCCATCCGCATCGGGTTCTCTGCCGAAATGCCCATAGGCTGCCGTGCGCGCGTAGATCGGGCGGTTCAGGTTCAGATGATCGCGAATGCCCGAGGGGGTCAGGTCCAGCGCGCGCGAGACGGCGCGCTCGATCGCCTCTTCCTCGACCCTGCCAGTGCCATGCGTGTCGACATAGACGGACAGCGGTTTGGCCACGCCGATCGCGTAGGACAGTTGCAAGGTGCAGCGCGACGCGAACCCCGCGGCCACGATGTTCTTGGCCAGATACCGCGCGGCATAGGCGGCAGAGCGATCCACCTTGGTCGGGTCTTTCCCGGAAAACGCGCCGCCGCCATGGGGGGCCGAGCCACCATAAGTGTCGACGATGATCTTGCGCCCGGTCAGGCCAGCGTCGCCATCGGGACCACCGATGACGAATGTGCCTGTCGGGTTGACCCACCATTCGGTCTTGTCGCTCAGCCAGGCGCTTGGCACCACTTCGCGGATATAGGGCTCTACCAGCGCGCGAATATCGTCCGAGCTTTGGCTTTCGCTTTCATGCTGTGTCGAGAGCACAAGCTGCGTCACCTCGACCGGCACGCCATTTTCGTAGCGCAGCGAAAGCTGGGTCTTGGCATCCGGGCGCAGGCTGGGAACTTCGCCCGATTTGCGGGCTTCCGCCAGGCGCTTCAGGATCTTGTGCGAATACTGGATGGGCGCGGGCATCAGCTCTGGCGTTTCATCAACCGCATAGCCGAACATGATCCCCTGATCGCCCGCACCGTCCCGGTCCACACCCTGGCTGATATGCGCGGATTGTTCGTGCAGGAAATTCAGAACATGGCAGGTGTTCCAGTGGAACTTTTCCTGTTCATAGCCGATTTCCTTGATGCAATCGCGGGCGATCTGCGGGATGCGGCCCATGTAGTCTTTCAGGCGCTCCGCGTTGCTCAGCCCGACCTCGCCACCGATCACGACCAGAGAGGATGTCGCAAACGTTTCGCAGGCAACGCGCGCATTGGGTTCCTCGGCAATCAGCGCGTCGAGCACGGCATCCGAAATGCGATCACACACCTTGTCCGGGTGTCCTTCCGAGACCGACTCGGAGGTGAAGATGTAGTTCTGTCGTGCCATGTGTGTTCCGCATTGCTGGTGTGGCGGCCCGGCCAAGGCAGGTCGCCAATCTGTGGACGGCTAGAATATGTCGGCGTTGTCTTATCAAGAAGCACAAACAGGCACAATTGCCGAAAATGCGGCATCCTGCCGGTGGGGCGTGCCTTGGTCGAGCTACCGCGATACCGCATGATTTGAAGCGATTTCCTCGTAATTGCAGCGGATGACACGGAGTTCGACACCGCGCAAACCGATGCGCGCCTGGGCGGATGCGCCCAAGAGAAATTCATCCATTGCGCCGCATCGGCTTCGCAAGTCAGGGTCTACCAAGACCCTGGAAGCTGTCGAGCGGCGTTACTAGCATCCCGACCGTCTTGCGGAGCCTCGGAGTTCGGGCCGTATCCGGGTGTGAATGGGACCACTCGGCAGACATCTTCGAGCGCCTGATAGAGTGCGGTTCCCGTGCTCGTCCGCTCTTGGTTTCGAGGTCCATGTCGTTCCAGCGCAACTGCTAAGGCGCATGGGCCAAGAGGCCGATCTGAATATCGATGACTTGGGAAAAACTGGCTGGGGTGGTAGGATTCGAACCTACGATACACGGTACCAAAAACCGATGCCTTACCGCTTGGCTACACCCCAACCGTGAGCGGCTTTCTAGCCAAGGCGCAGATGGGCTGCAAGCCCAATCTGTGCAATCTCAGCCAAGAAAATGACGCCCCCTTTCCGGGGGCGACACCTCATTTTTTCATCGGGCAGGTGTTCAGCCCGAGGATGGAATACAGCGGGCAGGTCTGCATCAGCCCGGTCGCCAGCGGCACGATCCCGACCAGGTACAGCCAGCTATAGGCTGCGCCCATATTCAGAAAGAACCCCAGGATCAGGGCCGCGCCCACGACGATACGAAGAATGCGGTCGATGCCGCCGACGTTTTTTGCCAGCATGTGACAGTCTCCTTTGATGACATTACCCCGACATGATAGCGCAGAGACATGCGCTGTCTGTGACATGGTCACTCAAGCGATGCGATCCAACCGATCGCGGTCCAGAATCGCGATATGTCCGCGCCGCAAGGCGATCAGCCCTTGGCCCGCCCAGCGTTCCAACTGGCGCGACACGACCTCGCGCGCGCTCCCGATGCGGGCGGCAAGCTCGGCATGGGTGGCCTGCACCTGTGCGTCCTGGGCCATGTCCAGCAGCGCACGGGCCAGTCGGGCTTCGATCCGGGTGAAGGCCACGGTTTCCAGCAGGGTCGTCAATTCCCCCATCCGCGCGGCAAAGGCGCGGAACACGAAGGTGCGAAAGGCGGCGGCCTCGTCCATCAGCCGGGCGAATTCCGCCGCCGGGATCATCACGATGCGGGCGGGCGTGACGGTGGTCGCCTCGCCTGAATAGGGGGCGTCGCCCATTAGGCCCAGCGTGGTCTGGATGCAGCTTTGGCCCGGCTCTATGGCATAGAGCAATATCTCGCGGCCCGATGCGGCGGTCAGTGTCACCTCGACCCGCCCGTCCAGCACCATGGCAAAGCCCTGCGCGCTGTCCCCGGCCCTAAACAGGCATTGCCCCGCGGGCAACTCCATGGCGGGCAGGGCATCCAGCCGCGCGACCGACGCGGCATCAAGATCCGGCAACAGCGCGCCCGCCCAAGCCATCAGCCGCGCCCGCGCGCCACGAAGCGCGGCAACAGTGCCGAGAAATCGCGCCCGCGCCCGTCTTCCTCTTCGACGAAAGCCGCGTAAAGCGCCAGCGCCCGCGCGCCCATCGGGGTGTCGGCATCCACGGCTTCGGCGGCCTGTTGCGACAAGCGCAGATCTTTCAGCATCAAATCCGCCGCGAATCCCGGTTTATAGCCGTTATCGGCGGGGCTTTGCGAGATGATCCCCGGCGCCGGGCAGTAGGTGTTCATCGACCAGCTTTGGCCCGAGGACGTGCTGACCACGTCGAACATGCGCGCGCGGTCCAGCCCCAGCTTGTCGGCCAGCGCGAATGCCTCGCAAGTCACGGCCATGGTTGCGCCAAGGATCATGTTGTTGCAGATTTTCGCGGCTTGGCCCGCGCCCGCCGCCCCGCAATGCACGGCCTTTTGCCCCATGATCGCGAACAAGGGCTGGACCGTGGCAAAGGCCGCGTCCGAGCCGCCGACCATGAAGGTCAGCGTGCCCGCACTTGCCCCGCCCACACCGCCAGAGACCGGGGCGTCCAGCGCGCCCAAATCCGCCGTTTCGGCGTCGTCGGCCACGGCGCGCGCGCTGTCCACATCCACGGTCGAGCAATCGCACAGCACAGCGCCCGCCGTCATCGCAGGGATG
>JAAAPG010000151.1 GCA_009908405.1 Alphaproteobacteria bacterium
TGCATGCCCTTCCGGCAACACAGGCTGTTCGGAAGGGCCGGGCGCGCGCGTTGGCTGCGCACGCATGCCCTTGCGTTACAGGCAGGCTTCGAACAATGCGCGCGTGTTCTCGCGCGTCATCTCGACAGGGTTTCCGCCGCAAGACGGATCAAGCAGCGCCATCTCTGTCAAGTCGTCCAGCCGCGCCCGCTCGACACCCAATGCCGACAGGTTGGGCGGGATCGCAAGGCGCTCGCGCAGGGCGACGATATGCGCCCGGAACCCGTCGAAGCCGCCGTCGATCCCCAGATACCCGCAGGCCCGCGATACCACGCTTTCAACCGCCGGTCGGTTGAAATCCAGAACCATCGGCATCACCACCGCGTTGGTCGTGCCGTGGTGGGTGTTATAGACCGCGCCGACCGGGTGGCTCAGGCTGTGAATCGCGCCCAGCCCTTTCTGGAACGCGACCGCCCCCATGGCCGCGGCCGACATCAAGTTGGCGCGCGCGTCCAGGTCTTCGGGCGTGGCGTAGGCGCGGGGCAGGTTTTCGAACACCAGCCGCATGCCTTCCAGCGCAATGCCTTGGCTCATCGGGTGATAATGCGGGCTGCAATAGGCTTCGAGGCAATGCGCCAGCGCATCCATGCCCGTGCCTGCGGTGATGAAAGCGGGCATTCCAACCGTCAGCGCCGGGTCGCAGATGGTGATTGCGGGCAACAGCTTGGGGTGAAAGATGATCTTCTTGCGGTGTGTCGCGCTATCCGTCAGCACGCCGGCGCGCCCCACCTCGGACCCGGTGCCTGCCGTGGTCGGCACCGCGATGATGGGCGCGATGGTGTCGGGGTTCGCGCGGGTCCACCAATCGCCGATGTCCTCCAACTCCCACACGCTGACCGGCTGATCGACCATCAGCGCGATCATCTTGCCCAGGTCCAGCGCAGAGCCGCCGCCAAAGGCCACGACCCCGTCATGCCCGCCCGCGCGATACACATCCAGCCCGGCCTGCATGTTCGCCTCTGTCGGGTTGGCGTCGACCTCGGAAAAGACCGCGCGACCCAGCCCCGCCGCGTCCAGGATGTCGCGCGCCTGCGCGGTGATGGGCAGCGCGGCGAGCGCCTTGTCCGTCACCAGAAGCGGCTTGGCCATGCCCACCGCCTTGCACTGTTCCCCCAGTTCCGAAATCCGACCCGCGCCGAATTTGATCGTGGTCGGGTAGCTCCAATTTGCCGTAAGTCCCATGTGTCAGGCCTTTTTCAGGTGGTATGACTTGGCGCGGGTCAGCGCCTGGTAGCCCAGTTTCGACAGCGCCGCGCCGCGCCCCGTATCCTTGCAGCCGGTCCAGCACAGCGCCGGGTCCAGGTAGTCGCAGCGGTTCATCAGGATCGTGCCGGTCTGGATTTGTGCGCCAATGGCGCGCGCGGCCCCGGCATCCTTGGTCCAGATCGACGCGGTCAGGCCGAAATCGCTGTCATTCATCAGCGCCACGGCCTCGGCATCATCCTTGACCGGCATGATGCCCACGACCGGGCCGAAGCTTTCCTCGCGCATGACGCGCATGTCATGCGTCACATCGACCAGGATTTGCGGGGCCAGATACGCGCCGCCATCATCGGCGGGAAATTCGGCCACGTCGATCAGCGCGCGCGCGCCCTTGTCCAAGGCATCGGCGATCTGGTCACGCACGGTTGCCGCGAAGCGCGCATGCGCCATCGGGCCCATGGTTGTGCTGTCGTCCAGCGGGTTGCCAAGGCGCTGCGCCCGCACCCAAGCGACGGCTTTCTCGACAAAGGCGTCGAACAGGCTGTCATGCACGTAGATACGTTCAATCCCGCAGCAGCACTGGCCGGAATTGAACATCGCGCCATCCATCAGCCCGTCGACCGCCGCATCCAGATCGGCATCGGCGCGCACGTAACCGGGGTCTTTGCCGCCCAGTTCCAGCCCCGTGCCGGTGAAAGTCCCCGCCGCTGCCGCCTCGATTGCACGCCCGCCGCCGACAGAGCCGGTGAAATTCACGAAATCGAACGCGCGTCCGGCGATCAGCGCTTCGGTCGTGGCATGGTCCAGAACGACATTCTGGAACACATCTTCGGGCACGCCCGCCTTGTGCATGGCCTGCGCCAAGCGCTCGCCCGCGATCAGCGTTTGCGTGGCGTGTTTCAGCACCACCGCATTGCCCGCGATCAGCGCGGGCACGACGGTGTTGACCGCCGTCAGGAACGGGTAGTTCCACGGCGCGATCACGAAGACCACGCCTTGCGGTTCGCGCGCCAGCAGGCGGGTGGCGGCGGGGCTGTCCTCGATCATCTCATCGGCCAACGCCTCTGGCGCGATCTGGGCCATGTAGCCCGCGCGCTCACGCACGCCGCCGAATTCGCCGCCATAGCGCACCGGGCGACCCATTTGCCATGCCAGTTCCGGCACGATCTCGGACGCCATGGCTTCCAGCGCGTCGATGCCTGCCATCACCTTGGCCACGCGTTCCGCCAAGGGCCGCGCCGCCCAAGCCCCCTGCGCTGCACGCGCCTGCGCGACGGCGGTTTGCGCGGCGTCGAGGGCTAAGGGCCTGCGCTCGGCATAGATCGTTCCGTCTACGGGCGAGACGAGTTTGATCGTCGACATGATGTCTCCTGTCTGTGTCGAAAAATCTTCGGCTGGAGCGTGCTCAGCAACGCTCCAGCAGGCGTTTGCGTTCCCAATCGGTGACAACGCGGTCGTGTTCCTCGATCTCCCACCGGGCGGCGCGGGTGTAATGGTCGACCACCTCGTCGCCGAAGGCCGCGCGCAGCATGGTCGAGCCGTCCAGCAAATCGGCGGCATGACGCAGGGTTTTCGGAATCTCGCGCGCGTCGCGATTCTGGTAGCTGTCGCCGGCCATTTCCGGTTCCAGTTCCATTCCCTGCTCTATGCCGGCCAGTCCTGCCGCCAACAGCGCCGCGCAGGCCAGGTAGGGGTTCAGATCGGCCCCGCCGATCCGGCATTCCACGCGCACGGCTTTCGTGCCATCGCCACAAACCCGGAAGCCCGCTGTGCGGTTGTCCAGCGACCAGACCGCCTTGGTCGGCGCGAACATACCCACGCAGAACCGTTTGTAGCTGTTCACATAAGGGGCCAGCAGCGCGGTCAATTCGCCCGCATGGGCCAGTTGCCCCGCCATGTACTGCCGCATCAGTGCCGACATGCCGTATTCCGCGCCCTTGTCCATGAAGGCGGGCTGGCCATCCAGCGTCCAGAGCGATTGGTGCACATGGCTGGACGACCCCGCGCGGCGGTGGTCGTATTTCGCCATGAAGGTCACGGATTTGCCAAGCCCATGCGCGATTTCCTTCGTCGCCTGCTTGGTGATGACGTGGAAATCGGCAGTGGTCAGCATCTCGGCATAGCGGATGTTGATCTCTTCCTGCCCGGCCTCGGCCTCTCCCTTCGAATTCTCCACCGGGATGCCCGCGCCATACAGCCCGTTGCGCAAGGCGCGCATCATGGGTTCCTCTTTCGAGGTCTGGAACAGGTGGTAATCCTCGTTATAGGCAGAGATCGGCGTCAGCCGGTCCGTGCCGCCATCGCGCAAGGTCTCGTAGCTTTGCTCGAAAATGAAGAACTCCAGCTCGGTCGCGGCCATGGCGGCATAGCCCATCTGGTGCGCACGGGCGACCTGCCGCTTCAGGATCGCGCGCGGGGAGACGGTGATTTCTGCGTGCGTGTGATGGTCCAGCAGGTCGCACAGCACAAGCGCGGTGCCCGGAAGCCACGGCAGCGGTCGCAAGGTGGCCAGATCGGGTTTCATGACATAGTCGCCATAGCCCTTGGCCCAACTGGTAGAGGCATAGCCCTCGACCGTCAGCATCTCCATATCCGTGGCCAGCAGGTAGTTGCAGCAATGCGTTTCCGCATACCCGGAGTCGAGGAAATGCGCGGCGTGGAACCGTTTGCCCATCAGGCGCCCCTGCATGTCGGGCGCGGCAACAAGGACGGTGTCGATCTCACCTGCTTCAAACGCGGCGCGCAATTCTTCAAGTGTCATGATGTCTGTCCTCGTCCTGCATGGGTCTTCATCTTGCGTCAAATACTCTCAGGGGGGTCCGGGGGGCAGACTGCCCCCCGGTTGTCGTTCAGGAATAGCGATAGGGCCGACCGGCCTTGTCCATCGCGGCATTGTAGTTGCGGAACACCTCGACCACTTTGCGCTTGGTCTCGGATTCGGAGGCGATCTCTTCCCAGAAATCGCGCGCTGCCGTTTCGACCGTGGCCCATTCCGCATCGGGGATAGAGGTCAGCTCCAGCTTGGTGCCTTCGGTGCGCAGCCGCGCTTCGCCCGCCCAGTACCAATGCTGGCGGTAGTAGTGTGACTGCTCGAAACAGGCCGCCATCAGGGTTTGCAGATGTGGCGGCAATTCGTTCCACCGTTCCATGTTCGAGAAGAAATGCCCGATCCATGCACCAGAGATGTTGTTGGTCAGGAAATGGGTGCAGATATCGGCCCAGCCGACCTCGTAGGCTTCGGTAATGCCGCACCAGGCCACCCCGTCGATTTCGCCGGTTTGCAAAGCGATTTCAACGTCTTCCCACGGCACCGTGACCGGCACGACCCCGAATTGCGACAGGAAGCGGCCCGCCGTCGGGAAGGTGAAGACCCGCTTGCCTTCCATGTCCGACAAGGACGTGATCGGCGAGGAGGTGATGAAATGGCACGGATCCCACGACCCGGCAGAGATATGCTTGACGCCGACTTTCGCGTATTCCTCGGCCCAGATTTCATTCAGGCCCCAGTCGTTGAACAGTGCGGGCACGTCCAGCGAATAACGGCTGCCGAAGGGGAAATAGCCGCCGAACACGGTCACTTCGGTGGGCGAGGCCATGCTGTCATCATCCGACTGCACCGCATCGATCGTACCGCGCTGCATGGCCTGGAACAGCTCGCCCGTGGGCACAAGCTGGTCGGCATAGAACAGGTCGATCTGCATTTCGTCGCCGGCGATGGCATTGAACATGTCGATGGCGGGTTTGGCGACCTGCGCGCCCAGCGAGGCACCCGCATAGGTCTGCAACCGCCAGCGAATGGTCGATTGCGCCTGCACAGCGGGGGCGGCGAGCGCGGCGGCACCGCCCAGGGCACTGGTGGTCAGAAACTTCCGTCTGGTCGTGGTCATTGTCTTTTCCTTCCGGTTGGGGTTGAGAAGCAGGGCGCGTTGACCGCGCCTTCTGGGGTTTCAGGGAAACAGGATGCCGGGCAGCCACAGCGCGATCTGCGGGAACAGCATTATAAGCGCCAGTCCGAAGATCATCACCGCGACGAAGGGTACGATCGAGCGGTAGATATCGCCCAACGAGACCTCGTCCGGGGCCATGGCGCGCATCAGGAACAGGTTATAGCCGAAAGGCGGCGTCATATAGGCGATCTGGCAAGTGATCGTGTAGAGCACGCCGTACCAGATCAGGTCGAATTCCAGCATTCGCACGATGGGCACATACAGGGGTGCCACGATGACCAGCATCGCCGTGTCATCGAGGAACATACCCATCAGGATGAAGGAAATCTGCATCAGGATCAGGATTTCCCAGCGCCCCAGCCCAAGGTTTTCCATGAACAGCGCGCGCACGAAATCGACCGCGCGCAAGCCGTCGAACACGGCGCCAAAGGCAAGTGCGGCAAGGATGATCCACAGGAACATGCAGGAAATCGCCAGCGTTTTCTTGGTGCAGGTTTCCAGGATCGCCCATGTCATCCGCCCCTTGGCCAGGCTGACCGCCAGCGCCGCCAACGCGCCCATGACAGAGCTTTCGACCAGCCGCGTGTAGCCCAGCACGAAGGGCACCATCATCACCGCGAAAATACCCAGCGGCATCAGCCCGGCCAGCAGCAGGCGGTATTTCTCGGCACGGGTGACGCGGGCCAGCTCTTCCGGGTCGATGACCGGGCCAAGCGCGGGGTTCATGCGGCAGCGCAGCCAGATGTAGATGATGAACAAGGTGGCCAGCAGCAGCCCCGGCAATAGCCCCGCCGCCCACAGATGCGACACCGGCTGGCGCGCGATCATCGCATAAAGCACCAGCACGACCGAGGGCGGGACGAGTATCCCGAGGCTCGACCCGGCCTGAATGACGCCTGTCACCATCAGCTTGTCGTAATTGCGCTTCAGCAGTTCCGGCAGGGCAATGGTCGCGCCGATGGCCATGCCCGCCACGCTCAGCCCGTTCATGGCCGAAATCAGCACCATCAACAGGATCGTGCCGATGGCCAGCCCGCCGGGCACCGGGCCGAACCAGACATGGAACATGCGATACAGGTCATCGGCCAGTTTGCTTTCCGACAGCACGTAACCCATGAAGATGAACATCGGCAGCGTCATCAGTGGGAACCAGTTCATCAGCTTGATGGTCTGTGAAAACGCCAGGTCGTATCCGCCCCGGTCGCCCCAAAGCCCGATGGCGGCCACGACGGCCACGAAGCCGATGACGCCGAACATGCGCTGGCCCGTCAGCATCACGGCCAGCATGGACCCGAACATCAGCGCGGCGATCATTTCATAAGACATCAGACCGCGCGCTCCTTGATGTCGATCCCGCGCAGCTTGGCGATGTCACGGACCAGGAACGCCGTGCATTGCAGGATCATGAACACGATCCCGATGCACATGATGATCTTGATCGGCGCCATGTAGGGCCGCCACAACCCGCGCCGCCGTTCGGCATATTCCAGTGCGAATTGCGTGGACTCGACGCCGCCCCACAGCAGCACGCCCAGGTAGATCAGCAGGGTGAAGATGGTGATGCTATCGACCGCGGCCTTGGTCTTGTCGGACCAGCGCGAATACAAAAGATCCATGCGCACGGCGGACCCCATCTGCAATGCATAGGCGCCGCCCAGGATGAAATAGCCCAAAAGCAGGAATTGCGCCATTTCGTCGGTCCAGACCTGCGGGGTGAACCCGGCGCGGGCAATGGCCCCCCAGCCCAGAACGGCCATCAGGGCAAACAGGCTCCACATTGCCAAGCGCCCGACGCGGTAGTTCAGCGCCTCGACGGCGTGGACATAGGATATCAGGACGCTTGGCATGACAGCTCCGTCAGATGGGACATCGCGCGCGCCAGAACCGGGGCCAGCTTGGCGGCCATACCCGCTTGCGCGTCCGGAGTGGCGACGAGGTCGTTGCGCAGTTCCAGCATCGCGTTTTCCAACCGATAAGGCGTCGCGTGCAGGCGCAGTGTGTGGGTGACATGATCGGTCGCGGAATATGGCTCGTTCAGGCGGGTGACAAGGCCCAGCGCTGCGGATTCGTCGATGATCCGCCGGGCCAGGCCGGGCGCGTCATCATGGATGATCCCGAACTCCACCTCGCGCGCGACACCATGCCAGACCGGGGTAAAGGTGTGCACGGTCAGAAGGACCGGTCTTTGGCCCAAGGCCAGCGCCCGTGCGATGCGCGCCTGCACCAAGGCATGAAACGGCAGATAAAGCTGCATAACGCGGTTCAGCTTCTCGGCCGGGGTGACCTGCGCATTCATCCCGATGCGGTGCAGTTCGGTTTGCGCGGGCACGGCATCGGGCCGGTCCGGGCTGCGGTTCAGGTCGTAGATCAGGCGCGACAGCGGGGCGTGGATCAACTCGACCACATGTCCATGGGCTTGCGCCATTTGTTCCCCCAGCGCCTGTGCCAGCCCAAGCGCACCGGGGTCGCTGGCGGCGTGCGACGCCATCAGGGCCGTGTCCGCTTCTTGCCAAGGCGTGACCAACCGGTTGGACGCGTGTTCGCAGATCAGGATCAGTTCGGGCGCCGTATCCTCGGGCGCAGCCGCGTTTTGCACGCCCCAACGCTGCACGTGTCCGGCGGTGTCCGGCGGTGTTTCCAAATGGGTTGCGCTGTGCATGGCGAGGGCGATCCAACGGCAAAAGAAAATTCGGGATATCGGTTTCCTGTCACGCTGCACCGAGATTCGATTTTGTGTCAAGTATGTTTCTTTTCTGTCTTTTTTGTAATATATGGAACATACGTGGCGCGCGCGTCTGTTACCGAAGGGAGAGACCATGACACCAGCACAAAGCATGGAGGAGCGACTGCGCATTGCCATGTCCGGGATGACCCGCGCAGAACGGCAACTGGCCAGCTACATGCTTGGGAATTTCCCGGTGTCGGTTCTGGGATCGGTGGCCGAAGTCGCGCAGGCCGCCGGGGTGTCCGGTCCGACCGTGGTGCGGCTGGTGCGCAAGCTGGGCTATTCCGGTTATCCGGAATTTCGCGCGCAACTTCACGCGGAAATGGGCGCGCGGCTGGCCTCTCCGGTCGCGAAGCACGAGAAATGGGCGGATGTCACGCCGCGCGATCACAGCCTGAACCGGTTCGCCGCCAGCGTGATCGAGAATCTGAACCAGACACTCAGCCAACAGGACTTGCGCAGCTTCGATGCGATTGCCGCCATGCTGGCGGATAAATCGCGGCCCGTTCACATGATCGGCGGGCGGCTGACGCGAACGGTTGCGGATTACTTCGCGACCGCGCTGCGGGTGATGCGGGCCGACGTGACGCTTCTGTCCAGCCTGCCCAACACATGGCCCCCGGCATTGCTGGAAATGTCCGAGCGCGACGTGCTTGTTGTCTTTGACATTCGCCGCTACGAACCTTCGATCCAACACTTCGCCGAAGTTGCCCGCGCCCAAGGGGTCGAGATCGTGCTGCTGACGGACCGATGGGTGTCGCCAAGCGCCGGGGTCGCGCAGCACATACTGACCAGTCATATCGAAGTGCCGTCCGCATGGGATACGCTGGTGCCGATGATCGCGCTTGTCGAGGCGCTTCTTTCCGCGATCCAGGATCGCAACTGGCACGCTACGCGCGCGCGCCTGACGCGCATGGAAAATTTCTACGAGGATATGTTGCTGTTCAAACGGCTGCGATAGGGGGTCACGCTTCATGCAGGCGCGTTATCAGGTTCCATGACCCTCTGGCGCCGTTTTATGCCGTGGCTGTGGCGTGCCGGTCCTCATTCAGGATCTGCTCAGCCGAGATCGCGATCCCCTTTTCAAGATATGCCTTCCCGGTCATGTAGGCCCGCGGGTCAGAGACGGCCTCGACGGCGATCAAGTCGCCCGCGCGGAAATACCAGACAGAGCCTGTCCCGTCGCGTTTCCCCGGCCGGAAAACAGACCGATCCGCCCCGGCGTGAAGCCCCACCATTTGCAGTTTCTTGTCATATTGGTCGGACCAGAACCACGGAACCGGTGCATAGGCGGTTCGCGTGCCCATCAGGGTCTGCGCCAGAGCTCTTGCCTGATCGCAGGCATTCTGGACACTCTCCAGCCGCGTGGTTTGCCCCCGAAGCTCGAAGGCGGCGACATCTCCGATCGCGTGGATGGAGGCATCCGCGGTGCGGCAGAACTTATCGACCAGAACGCCCCCGGCGGGCGCATCCCAACAGGGCAAGCCGCTGTGCCGGGCAAGCGCATCATTGGCGAGCGCACCGATCCCGACAATGGCCA
>JAAAPG010000090.1 GCA_009908405.1 Alphaproteobacteria bacterium
CCTCTGTCAGCCGCAAATCCGCCCTGCCGGTGCTGGAAGAGCTGAACGGCCTGATGTTCTACCCGGTACAGTACGAAGGCGAGGAATCCTCGCGCAACGTGTTCTACACCGGCGCCGCGCCCAACACCCAGGCCATTCCGGCGGTGGACTATTTCCTTGAGGAACTGGGCGTCGAAAGCTTCGCGCTGCTGGGCACCGACTACGTCTACCCGCGTACCACGAACGCGATCCTCGAATCCTACCTGCTGGAGCAGGGCATCGCGGAAGAAGACATCTTCGTGAATTACACGCCCTTCGGCCATTCCGACTGGTCGACCATCGTGTCCGACGTGGTCGCCTTGGGCGCGGGCGGCAAGCAGGTTGGTGTCGTCTCGACCATTAACGGCGATGCGAATGTGGGGTTCTACACCGAACTGGCCGCGCAGGGCGTCAGCGCCTTCGACATTCCGGTCGTCGCGTTCTCGGTGGGTGAGGAGGAACTGTCGGGGCTTGATACCGGGCCGCTGGCCGGGCACCTGGCCGCGTGGAACTATTTCCAGTCTGCCGATACCGAGATCAATGCCGACTTCGTCGCCGCATGGAAGGAATTCGCGGGCGCGGACCGGGTGACCAACGACCCGATGGAAGCGCATTACATCGGCTTCAACATGTGGGTGAACGCGGTCGAAGAGGCCGGCACCACCGATGTCGACGCCGTGCGCGAAGCCATGTGGGGGCAGGAATACCCCAACCTGACCGGCGGCACCGCCGTGATGAACCCGAACCATCACCTGTCCAAGCCGGTGCTGATCGGGGAAATCCGCGAAGACGGGCAGTTCGACATCATCAGCCAGACAGAGGAAGTGCCGGGCGATGCCTGGACCGACTACCTGCCCGAAAGCGCACCACTGGTGAGCGACTGGCAGGACCTGGAATGCGGGATGTACAACACCGAAACCGAGACCTGCGTGCAGCTGACCTCGAACTACTAAGCTGACACCGGCGCGCGCTGGCCCCGGTCGGCGCGCGCCGTTCCCTTGTCCCGAGATTCGGACCCGAAATGCCCTTTCGCACCTTATTGTCCCGCGCGGTCGTGGTCGCGGCCTTCGTTGTCATGACCGTGGCCGCGCTCCCGCGCCCCGCCAATGCCCAAGACGGCCTGCAACCCCTGCTGCAAATCTATGCCGAGGAACTGGCGCAACCGTCCCGCCGTACCTTCGGTGCTGTCGCAGATGCGCTTCTGGCCGATGGTCCCCCCGGCATGGTAAATTTCCTGCGCCGCTTCGCCGCGCGCGAGGTCGTGCAACGCCCCGAAGACGGTCTGTTCTTCTATGCGCAGGATGCGGGCGACCTTGTGCGCCTGATCGACGTGGATACGGGCGACGCGGTGGCAGAGGTATCCAGCCGCGCCGTGGACCAGATCCGCGCGAATTCCGGCGTGCGCCGCGTGATCGCGGCGGCCTTGGTGCCGTTCGAGTTGAACGCCCCCGACCGCGCACGCCGCGAGGCCGCGCTCGACGCGATTTCGCGCAGCGCCGATGCCAGCCAGATCGCGCCGCTTGCGGCCAGCATCGCACAGGAACCCGACCCGGACCTGCAAGCCCGCAAGGAGCGGCTGTTGCTGCTTCTGACCGCGCAATTCGGCGCGGACCGCCCCGCGCGGCTGGAGGCGATCGCCGCCCTCGGCGGCGACACCAGCATAGAGGCACGCAGCGTGCTCAACCAACTGACCGCCACGCGCGCCGAGGTCGCCTCCATCCTGCCCGATGACGCCAATATCGCCCGCGTGCTGACCGTGGGCATGGACTTGACGCAGGCAGAGGCGTACGCGGCGCTTGTCGATGCCGGGCTGGCAGAGCCCGCGCAAACCCCGTCCGAGCTGCGCGACGTGCTGGCAGCCAACATCGTGGAGGGGCGCGTGGGCGGTGTGCCCATCGGGCGGCTGAGCGACCCCGCCGCGCGCATCGCGGCTTATGAAGCATTGGAACAATCGGGCGCCGTGCCCCCCCGCGCCGCGCCGGATGAAGCCGCGCGCGCCGTGGCGGCCCATGTATTCTATGACCGCTACATCCTAGACGATGCAGAGATCACGACCGCCGCGCAAGACGCGCTCGACAGCACGGCGCAGGCCATCGCGACCTACCAGATGGCCGATCTGGTGCTGGACGGGCTGTCGCTGGCGTCGATTTTCTTCCTTGCTGCCATCGGGCTTGCCATCACCTTCGGCGTGATGGGCGTGATCAACATGGCGCATGGCGAATTCATCATGATGGGGGCCTACACGGGTTATGTCGTGCAGCTTTTCATCCCCGACTACACCGTCAGCCTTCTGGTGGCCTTGCCGCTGGCGTTCCTCGTGACTTTCGGCGCGGGCGTGGCGATGGAACGCACCGTCATCCGCCACCTGTATACCCGCCCGCTGGAGACCTTGCTCGCGACCTTCGGCATTTCCATCGCGCTGCAACAGCTTGCCAAGAACATCTTCGGCACGCAGGCCCGGCCCCTGACCGCGCCGGATTGGCTGGGGGGCGCGCTGCAATTCAACGATATCGTGGGGATCAGCACCATCCGCGTGGCGATCTTCGTTCTGGCGCTGATCTTTCTGGGGGTGCTTCTGTATATCCTGAAGCGGACCCGGCTGGGTCTGGAAGTGCGCGCGGTGACGCAAAACCCCGGCATGGCGGCGAGCATGGGCATAAACCCCGACCGCATCAACATGCTGACCTTCGGGCTCGGGTCCGGGATTGCGGGCATTGCCGGTGTGGCCATCGGGCTCTATGCGCAGGTCACGTCGGAAATGGGCGCGAGCTACATCGTCCAAAGTTTCATGACCGTGGTCGTGGGCGGTGTCGGCAATGTCTGGGGCACGCTTGCGGGCGCGTCGCTGATCGGGTTCCTGCAAAAGGGGATCGAGTGGTTCAACCCCTCGAACACGCTGGCCGCGCAAACCTTCATGGTGCTGTTCGTGATCCTGTTCATCCAGTTCCGGCCCAAGGGCATTGTCGCCCTCAAGGGCCGCGCGGCGGGGGATTGAGGCCATGGCAAAGACAACACTCGCCCCGCGCAAGGGGTTCCTGTCGGAAAACCCGTCCGTGTTGCGGTTTCTCGGCCTGCTGGCGCTGTTCACCGTAATCGTCAGCGCCTTGGCCGAAGGGTTCGGCGCGGGCGTCATCTCGACCTCTTTCCTGAAAGTGTTGGGGATGACGCTGTGCCTGTGCCTGATCGCGGTGGCGATGGACGTGGTCTGGGGCTATTGCGGCATCCTCAGCCTGGGGCATTTCGCGTTTTTCGGGCTTGGCGGCTACGCCATCGGCATGTGGCTGATGTACGCGCGCACCGAGGGCATCGTGCGCGAGTCGCTGGCCAACGCGCCCATCCCGGCCACTGAAACAGAGATACGCGATGCCATCGCCAGCCAGATCTTCAGCGTGGTGGGCAGCACCGAACTGCCCTTCATCTGGGGCTTTGCGCACAGCCTGACGCTGCAATTGCTGCTCATCGTGCTGGTCCCGGGGCTGCTGGCGCTGGTCTTCGGCTGGCTGGCGTTTCGCAGCCGCGTGACCGGTGTCTACTTGTCGATCCTGACACAGGCGATGACGCTCGCGCTCTCGCTCTACCTGTTCCAGAACGATACCGGCCTGCGCGGCAATAACGGCCTGTCGGGCTTGCAGAACATCCCCGGCCTGTTGCACCTGCCGCAAGCGACGGTGGCGCTGTGGTTCTTCTGGGCCTCGGCGCTGGCGCTGGGGCTTGGCTACCTGCTGTTCGCGTGGCTGGTGTCGGGAAAGTTCGGGTCCGTCATCCGCGCCATTCGCGACAACGAAAGCCGCGTGCGGTTTCTGGGCTACCATGTCGAAAGCTACAAGCTGCTGGTCTTTACCCTCACGGCGATGGTGTCGGGCATCGCGGGCGCGCTCTATTACCCGCAGGCCGGCATCATCAACCCCGCAGAGGTCGCGCCGATCACGTCGATCGGCTGTATGGCGCGGTCATCGGCGCGGCCAGTGTCAGCCTGCTGTCAAGCTGGTTCACCGGCGGCGGCGCGCCGGACATCAACCTGGGCTTTTACGAGATCGTCTGGACGGATTGGTGGCTGGTGCTGCTCGGCCTTGGCTTCGTGGCGGTCACGCTGTTCTTCCCGAAAGGCATTGGCGGCCTGTTCGACTACCTTGTGAGGAAACCATGAGCGCGCTTCTGGAAGTGTCCGGCGTGTCCGTCACATTCGACGGGTTCCGCGCCATCAACAACCTGTCGGTCGCGATTGCAGAGCCGGAACTGCGTGCCGTGATCGGGCCGAATGGCGCGGGCAAGACCACCTTCATGGATATCGTGACCGGCAAGACGCGGCCCGACGAAGGGCGCGTGCTATGGGGCGAGGCCTCGCAGAACCTGCTGGGCATGAGCGAGAGCGCGATCGCCCGCGCGGGCATCGGCCGCAAGTTCCAGAAGCCCACGGTGTTCGAGGATCAGACCGTGCGCGAGAACCTTGCCATGGCATTGCGGGGCAAGCGCGGGCCGTTCAACGTGCTGTTTTACAAAACCAACCGCCACGCGCGGGCGCGCATCGCCGAACTTGCGGACGAGATTGGCCTGTCCGACGCCCTGCCCCGCCGCGCGGGCGACCTGAGCCATGGGCAAAAGCAATGGCTGGAAATCGGCATGCTGCTGGCGCAAGACCCGCGCTTGCTGCTGGTGGATGAACCGGCGGCGGGCATGACCCCCGCCGAACGCGAACACACCACCGAATTGTTGACCCGCGCCGCGAAAACCCGTGCGGTGGTGGTCATTGAGCATGACATGGAATTCGTGCGGCGGCTGAATTGCAAGGTCACGGTGCTGCACGAAGGGTCAGTTCTGGCCGAGGGGAGCCTCGACCATGTCACGCAAAACCAACAGGTGATCGATGTGTATCTGGGGCGCTGAACCATGCTGAACGTGGACAAGCTTACATTGCATTACGGGGCGTCGCAAATCCTGCATGGCATCGACCTTGTGGCGCGGCCCGGTGCTGTGACGGCGGTGATGGGCACGAATGGCGTGGGCAAGACCAGCCTTCTGAAGGCCATCGCGGGCCGCCACCCGTATTCGGGCGGCACGATCACGCTGGACGGGCAGGCGTTGCGGCACCTGAACGCGGCGCAGGCCGCGAAAGCGGGCATCGCCTACGTGCCGCAGGGGCGCGAGATTTTCCCGCTGCTGACCGTGACCGAGAACCTGGAAACCGGCTTTGCCTGCCTGCCAAAGGATCAACACCACATCCCGCCGCGCATATACGAGCTGTTCCCCGTGCTGCAGCAGATGGGCGCCCGGCGCGGCGGCGATCTGTCGGGCGGGCAACAGCAACAGCTTGCCATCGCGCGCGCCCTAATCGCACAACCGCGCGTGCTGCTGCTGGATGAGCCGACCGAGGGCATCCAACCCAATATCATCAAGCAGATCGGCGAGGTCATCAAACTGCTGCGCGACGACGGCGAGATCGCCATCGTGCTGGTCGAGCAATTCTTCGATTTCGCCTATGACCTTGCCGATGACTTCGTGGCCATGAACCGGGGCGAAGTGCGTCTGGCGGCCCCCGCCGCGCAGGTCGCCCGCGACAAGCTGTTGGCGGAAGTGTCGATCTGACCCTTGACGGCAGCGCGGAATTGCCCGCCTTGTGGCGGGCATGACCATCGCCGCCCCGCCCCTGCCCGATACCCAGCCGCTGAAAGCCGCCGCATGGATGTGCGGCGCAATCGCGTCTTTCACCCTGATGGCCATTTCGGGCCGGGCGATCCAGGCGGAGTTGAACAGTTTCGAGCTGATGTTCTGGCGGTCGCTGATCGGCTTTGCGATCATTGGCACGCTGGTTCTGACGCTGCACGGGCGCGCTGTCTGGCCCGTGATCCGCCCCACCAGCCCGCGCCTGCACCTGGCGCGCAACATTTTCCATTTCGCGGGGCAGAACCTGTGGTTCTACGGGATCATGATGATTCCGCTGTCGCAGCTTGTGGCGCTGGAATTCACCTCACCCATCTGGGTGGCAGTGCTGGCCCCGCTTGTGGTGGGAGAGGTGTTCACCCGACGCCGCTTGTGGGTCGCACTTCTGGGCTTCACCGGCATTCTGATCGTGGCGCAACCGGGGCTGCAACCGCTGAGCGGCGGGCATCTGGCAGGTGTGCTCTGCGCGGTCGCCTTTGCCCTGAACCTGCTGCTGACCAAACGCATCATGCGCCATGACGCGGTGTTGTGCGTGCTGTTCTGGATGACGGCCCTACAAACCCTGTTCGGGCTGGCGCTGGCGCAATGGGGCGGATTCACTTGGCCAAGTGCTGCGATCTGGGGCTGGATCGGGCTGGTCGGGATTACCGGGCTGAGCGCGCATTACTGCCTCACCTCGGCCCTGGGCCTGGCCCCGGCCACCATCGTCGCCCCCATGGAGTTCTTTCGCCTGCCCATCATCGCGCTGGTGGGCATGTGGCTGTATGCCGAAGCACTGGACCCGTTCGTGTTCCTGGGTGGCGCGGTGATTTTCGCGGCGAACTGGTTGAACCTGAGCGCACGAAAAGCGCGGAATGCGGCACACTGAGTGTCGCGTTTCCAAGTAAAATGGTGGAGCCTAGCGGGATCGAACCGCTGACCTCCTGCATGCCATGCAGGCGCTCTCCCAGCTGAGCTAAGGCCCCAATCCCAAGCTCTGCGGCTTGGTGCGCGGGTATTACGAAAGCCCGAATGCCAGTGCAAGCGGAAAATCGTGGCCCCGCGCGGGTTTTCGTCGATTAGTCGTCGTCTTTCTCGGCAACATCGGTCAGGTCGTCCAGCGCGACGGTGTCGTCGTCATCTTCCAACAGCTCGTCGCTCACTTCGGCCGAATCGTCGTCATCGACCAGCAGTTCTTCATCGTCGCTTTCGTTGGCTTTCTTGGCTTTTGCCTTCATGGCTGCGTTGGCCTCATCGGCGCGACGTTCCTGCGCTTCGATCACCACGGTCTTGCCGGTATAGGGGCTGATGATCGGGTTCTTGTTCAGGTCATAGAACTTGTTGCCTGTTTCCGGGCAAATGCGCTTTACGCCCCAGTCAGGATTGGTCATTTGGAAGCCCCTTCGAATGCAAGTCTTTCGTGCAAGCCGGTCCCGTGCCATAAGGAGCAGCGCCTGTAAAGCCCTGTGGCGCGCTTTGCCTGATTATCGACCGGTGCGACATGCCGCAACAGACCGAAACCGTTGTTTTGCCGGGTGAGCCTGCGCTGAGCGTGCAGATTCGTGCCTCGGCCCGCGCGCGGCAAATGTCGCTGCGCGTGTCTGGTCTGGACGGCAAGATCACGCTGAACGTGCCGCGTGGGCTGGCGCGCAAACACGCTTTGGCGTTCCTGTCCGAGAAGGAAAGCTGGCTGCGCGGGGCCATCGCCCGCGCGCCGGGGCCGACCCCGGTTCTGCCGGGTGCAATGCTGCCCGTGGACGGCACGCTGCGCCGGATCACCCCCGCGGCCAGCCGTGGTGTCATGCTGGACCGCGACCGCCTGCTGGTGCCCGAAACCGGCCCGACCGGCGCGCGCGTCGCGGCCTTCCTGAAAACCCGCGCGCGCGACCGCTTGGTGCCGATGGCCGACCACTACGCGCAAGCCTTGGGCCGCAAGGTCGCGGCGGTGTCGCTGCGCGACACACGCTCGCGCTGGGGGTCATGCACCGCGCAAGGTCGGCTGATGTTCTGCTGGCGGCTGGCCATGGCGCCGCCGGTGGTGCAGGATTACGTGGCCGCCCACGAAGCCGCGCACCTGGTGCACATGGACCATTCGCGCGCCTATTGGGCGGCGGTTGCGCGGATCATGCCCGATTACGCCACGCACCGTGCGTGGCTTCGCAGCCACGGGGCGGCGCTGCATGGCTACAGGTTTGACAGTGGGTAATCCGCGACAACCTCGTATCGGTTGCCGTGTTTGCCGTGATGGACGCGAAACAGGCTGAGCGTGTCCGGCGTGAACGGGCCGCTGGCAAAGCCCATGCCGCGGGCAAGGGCGTCGTGCAATTCGACCGGGTCGAAATCGGCCGGGCGCAGATAGGCGAGCGTCACATGCGGGGTGAACTTGCGGCGGGGAATGCCGATGCCGAAGCCGCGCGCCATGGTTTCAAGCCGCTTTTGCAACCGGGCCAGCGCCGGGTTGGGCGCAACCCCGGCATGCAGGTTATGCGGCTTGGCCCCGCCGAACAGGCCCAGCCCGGCCAGTTGCAGCGTTGGGGCCGGGGCGCGGACATCTTGCAGGGCAAGGTCCAGCTCTTCCAGAACATCGAGCGGTTGCTCGCCCAGGAAAACCAGTGTCAGGTGAAAATTCTCTGGCGGCTGTTTGCGGGCCACGGGCAGCTTGTGGCTGTGCAGCAAAAGCTGCGCGCCGATATGCGGGGGAATCTGGAAACCAAGGAATGCGCGCATCATGGCCGCATCGTGCCGCAAAGCCGGACCGGCGAAAAGGGGCAGACGACCGCGCCGCCTGCCCCTGTTGTCATTATTCCGCTGCGACCGGAACGGCCTGACCGCCGCGCGGGCGTTCGGGCAACACGAAGGCGATGACCACGAAGACCAGCCCCATGACAATGCCCGCAACATCACCAGACACGGGCAGCAGCGCCGGGTAATCGGCACCTGGGATCTGGCCGATGACGGTCTTGCCGCCCCAGATCGCATCCAGCAGGCCGGTGGCCTTGATCGCGGAATAGCCCGCCGTGTAGGCCGCAGCCCCCACAAGCCCGCCCGCGATATAGACCATCGCGTCACGCCGGCCCGAAGCGGCCGCGCAGACACCCGTGCCGGGGCAAAAGCCCGACAGCGCCCAGCCAAAGCCCAGCATCATGCCGCCCAGCAAAACGCCCCAATACGCACCCTTGACCGACATATGCGCGACATCGACCAGCCCCAGCATTTGCCCGCCAAAGATCAGGATCGCGGCCACGCCAATGCCCAGAAGAATGGTTTTCATCAGGCCCAGCGCGCGCAGCGCCAGCATGTTGCCCAAGACCGACGGGTTGGTCGCGCCGATCCGGTCCAGAACCGCGCCAAACCCCGCGCCGATCACCAATGCAAGAAGGATTTCCATGGTGCTTACTCCTCTGTCTTGTACAGCCACAGGGCGGTTGGCACCGCCGTCGCGAATGCGCCCGCCGCGAACAGGAAGCCCGAAATCGCGGTTTGCGACATGCCCGACATCATGTGGCCCGATGTGCAGCCCCCGGCCATGCGCGCGGCAAAGATCACGATGAACCCGCCGAGAAAGGCCACGGCAAAGCGTTTGCCCACGCTATCGCCGAAATTTGCCTGCCATAGCGCCGGGATGCTGCGTTCCGCCCCCTGCACGCCCTTGCGCAGGTAAGACGACAGGAACGCGCCCAGCGCCATGGCCAGCACGAAGATGAAGCTGTAATTCACGGGGTTGGCGATGTTCTTGG
>JAAAPG010000128.1 GCA_009908405.1 Alphaproteobacteria bacterium
CAGCGTGACAAGTCTTTGCCCCGGCGCAAGGGCGCTGTGCAAGGCGCGTCCCTGGTCCGGCGTGACGATGCCCACCTGTGCCAAACGCCGCGCCAGAAGCGCGCTGCCGGTGACATGCAAGGCCAGAGGCGCGGCGTCACCCGGCAAGGGCTGGCCTGTTGGATAGTCGGGCAACAAGACCCAGCCCGATCCGTCCTCTGCCACGGGCAGGCGCAGATCATCGGCAAGTGCCGCGCCCAGGGCTTGCTCGTATCCCGGCGCGACATTCAACTGGTCGATAAGCTGCGCTTTCGGCCCGGCGTCCCGGTTGACCAGTTTGGCAAGCGCGGATTCTTCGGCGCGCAGGGTTCGGGCCGCGCCTTCGGCGTCTGACAGGGCCGCGCGGGCGGTGGCCTCTGCGGTCTGTGCCTCTGCGCGGGCGGTTTCGGTTTCGACAAGCGCCTGATCGGCGGCGCGGGCGACCAGGTCTTCGCAGTTTTGCGCGTCCTTTTCCGCGGCGGCAAGCGCGGCGCTCGCCGTGTCCAAGGCTTGCGCTTCGGTTGCCTGTGCGGCCTTGGCGCGGGCAAGCTCATCGCGGGCGCGGGCTTCTTGATTGGCCGCCTCTGTCACCGCGCGCGCGGCGCTGTCGGCTTCGGCCGACAGGCGGGCAAGGTCCTGTGTGGCGGCGCTGTGCTCGGCCTCGGCATCCTGCAACTCCGCGGCGCGGGCGTCGGCGTCGGCCTCTGCCTTGTGCTGCCGATCTTCTGCGTCCGTGTCCGCTTCGGCCAGCTCGGCCTGCTCACGCTCAAGCTGGGCGATCGTGTCATGCGCGTCGGTGTTGAGGGTTTCTTCGCGTGCGATGTCCTGATCCAGTTGCGCGATCCGCGCGCGCAGGCTGCGCAGCTGGGCATTGGCGCGCTCTGTCTCGGCATCGAGGGTCTGGCGTTCGACCGCCACGCGTTGCAGCACCGCGCCCGCGATGGCGGATTCTTCGCGCAACGGACCAAGCTGTTCATCCGCCGTGGCCCGCGTTCGCGACGCGTCGCCCGAGGCCGCTTCGGCCTGCGCCAGCGCGCTCAGCGCCGCGCGCAAACGCGCGTCGGCCTCGGCGCGGGCCTCGTCGGCCAGGCGCCAGCGCAGATACAGCAGCACGCCTTCGGTATGGCGAATCTCGGCCCCGATCTTGCGGTAGCGTTCGGCCTGCTTGGCCTGACGGGCAAGGCTGGCAAGCTGGCCCGCCAATTGGTCCACCACATCGCGCAGGCGTTCCAGGTTGGTTTCGGTCGCCCGCAAGCGCAGTTCCGCTTCGTGGCGGCGCGCATACAGGCCGGAAATGCCCGCCGCTTCCTCCAGGATTCGCCGCCGCGCCTTGGGCTTGGCGTTGATGAGTTCCGAAATCTGTCCTTGCCGCACCAGCGCCGGGCTGTGCGCCCCGGTCGAGGCATCGGCAAACAGCATCTGCACGTCGCGCGCCCGCACGTCCTTGCCGTTGATGCGGTAGGCGCTGCCCGCGTCGCGGGTGATGCGGCGGGTGACTTCGAGCGCGTCGGTATCGTTGAACCCGGCAGGCGCAAGGCGCTGCGAATTGTCCAGATGCAGGGTTACTTCGGCGAAATGTCGCGCCGCACGCGAATCGGTGCCCGCGAAGATCACGTCTTCCATGCCAGAGCCGCGCATCGCGCTGGCGCGGTTCTCGCCCATGACCCAGCGCAACGCTTCCAGCAGGTTCGATTTGCCGCAACCATTCGGCCCGACCACGCCGGTCAGCCCCGGATGGACGACCAGGTCCGCCGGGTCGACAAAGCTTTTGAAGCCGTTGAGGCGCAGGCGCGTAAACTGCATGACTGACCAAGGTTACAATATCCGGAATTTGCCAAGCCCGCGCGCCCCGAGTCAAGCAACATTCCAACATAGTGTGGCCAGAAGCAACTTATCCACAAGATAGGTGCATAGAAGCCTCGTGAAGCGCGCAAGATGCGACAGACTGCCACAGTGCAATTTGCCAGTAACATCGTCATATTCATATTTATACATATGATAGGAGGGCACCAGGAGGGCACCATGCCGACCCGTAAACCATCTGACACCTATTCGCCGCTCTACTTCCTCGCCTCCGTGGGCGCGGGCGGCCTGACCGTGACGTTCTTCATGTGGCTGATGTTCTGGATACCGCATCCCGGCAAGACCGTGCCGGTTTTCGAGGACATCATGTCCGCTTTCGCCGCAGGCAACCTCGCCACGCAAGCCATGCTGGTTGCCGCCATGGCCGGGATCGCCTTCTTCGCGTTCCAGAACATCAAACTGCTGGTCTGGAACCTGCAACGCTACAGCGCGTGGCGCAAGACCGAGGCGTTCGCCAAGTTCGCCAAGACCAACGCGCAAAGCCAGATGCTGGCCCTGCCGTTGGCGCTGGCCATGGCCGTGAATGGCGGTTTCATCATCGGGCTGGTGTTCGTGCCGGGCCTGTGGTCAGCCGTCGAATACCTGTTCCCGCTGGCGATGATCGCCTTTCTGGCCATCGGCATTCTGGCGCTGAAACAGTACGGAGCGTTCATCGGCCGGGTGCTGACCGAGGGCGGCTTCAATTGCGCGGCCAATAACAACTTCGGCCAGATCCTGCCCGCCTTTGCCTTTGCCATGGTCGGCGTCGGCATGGCCGCCCCGGCCGCCATGAGCACCAGTGCCACCGTGGCCGGCGCATCGATCATCATCTCGACCTTCTTCCTGATGACCAGCGCGCTGATCGCCATGGTCGCCATGATCCTTGGCCTGCGTTCGATGATGGAAAACGGTGCCAATTCCGAAACCGCGCCGACGTTGCTGATTATCGTGCCGCTGCTGACGGTTCTGGGTATCCTGATGCTGCGCCAGGCGCATGGGTTCGGCGTGCATTTCGGCATTGACCAAGGCGCAGGCGCGACCTTGGGCCTGACCTCGAAACTGCTGGGCATGCAGGTGGCGATCCTGCTCTTTGGTGGGCTGATCCTTGCCAAGCAAGGCTACGCCAAGCGCTTCATCTTCGGCGCGGAAAACTCCGCCGGGGCGTATGCCTTGGTCTGCCCCGGTGTCGGCTTCGCGGTGATGATCCAGTTCTTCCTGAACAACGGGCTGGTCAAGTCCGGGATCGTCGACAAGTTCGGGATCGCGTTCTGGGCCATCACGGCCGTGGCCATCGCGGCGCAATTCGCCATGGTGTGGCTGGTGCTGCAACTGAACCGCCGCCATTTCGGGGCCCCCAAAGACGGCACGGCGGTCCCGGCGGAATAATCGCCCACGGACAAAATGACGCGCGCGGCCCGGTGGGTCGCGCGCTTTTTCGTGACTGCTCCAGATATTGCGGGCCGGGTGTTTGATACGCGCTTATCTTGTGGGCGAAACACCGCGCGGCCGCGAAAGCGAAAGAAGGCTTGCAACTGGGCGGCGCGCTTGGCAGCATTACATCAGGCCAAACACCATGAATGGGAGACCCGCTTGGGTATCAGCGCCGTGACCCCCGCTGCCGGGGCAGAGGATGCAACAACGCATCTGGAATTCGCCGATAACCGCCTGCTGGTGGAATTATGCGGCGAGTATGACAAGAACCTCACCCAGGTCGAAAGCCAGCTTGGCGTTCAGATCATCCGGCGCGGCAACCAGCTTGCCGTCATGGGCGACGCCCGCGCAGAAGCCGGGGACGTGTTGCAAGCCATGTACCAGATGCTGACCGAAGGGCGCCCACTGGAGCACGGCGATATCGCCGCGCTGATCCGCCTGGGCAATGTCGAGGACGCCGCCCCCGAACAGATGGAGATGTTTCGCGCGGGTCGGCTGGAAATTCGCACCCGCAAGAAAACCATCACCCCGCGCACGGAAGCACAACAGGCCTACACCCGCGCGCTGCTGGAGGCCGAACTGAATTTCGGCATATCGGCCCGGCGGGCACCGGCAAGACCTATATCGCGGTGGCCGCCGCCGTGCAGATGTTCGCCGATGGCCATGTCGACAAGATCCTCCTGTCGCGCCCCGCCGTGGAAGCGGGCGAGCGTCTGGGCTTTCTGCCCGGCGACATGAAGGAGAAGGTCGATCCTTACATGCAGCCGCTTTACGATGCGCTGAACGATTTCCTGCCCGGCAAGCAGCTTCAAAAGCTGATGGAAGAGCGCCGGATCGAGATTGCGCCCCTGGCCTTCATGCGCGGGCGCACGCTGTCGAACGCGTTTGTCCTGCTGGACGAAGCGCAGAACGCCACCGAGATGCAGATGAAGATGTTCCTCACCCGGCTGGGCGAAGGGTCGCGCATGGTCATCACGGGCGACCGCAGCCAGGTGGATTTGCCGCGCGGCGTGCAATCCGGCCTGCGCGCGGCAGAGCGCATGAGCGCATTCTGGACGGGGTGGATGGCATTCGCTTCAGCTATTTCACGTCGTCCGACGTGGTGCGCCACCCGCTGGTGGCCCGCATCATCCGCGCCTATGAGAAGGACGAGGAGTCGCGTGACTGACCTTGTCGACATCGTGCACGAGGCCGGGGAGTGGGATTTGCACGCCCTTCACACGCTGGCAGACGGTGCCGCCAGTCGCGCGCTTGCGCATCTTGGCCTGTCGTCAGAGGGCTATGAAATCGCACTTCTGGCCTGCGACGACGCGCGGATCGCAGCCTTGAACGCGCGGTTTCGCGGAAAACCGACCGCCACCAACGTGCTTAGCTGGCCCGCATGGGATTTGTCCGCCGAAACAGAGGGCGCCGCGCCCGAGCTGCCGCCAGAAGGCGACGAGGACGACCCCGAATCATTGGGCAACATCGCGCTGGCCTTTGAGACCTGCGCGCGCGAAGCCACAGAGCAAGGCAAGCCATTCCCCGCGCATGTGACCCATCTTGTCGTTCATTCGGTGTTACATCTTTTGGGGTATGACCATATCCGTGATAAAGATGCCGCGCTGATGGAAGAAATCGAAATCGGCATACTTGCCAGCATGGGGCTGGAAAACCCATATCTCTCCGGGGCCAAGGTGCCCCTGTAATGCCGGAAAGGACCAATGGGCGACACGACAGACGGATCTAGCGCGGCGCATGGCGCGCAAGACATCCAGGACGACGCCGAACCACGCGGGCTGTTCAGCCGCCTGTTCGACGCATTCTCACCTGACGAGGCCGAGGGGCAGGACGAACGGCTAGGCCGTACCTTGCCGGGACTTGCCAACCTTCAGCGGCTGCGGGTCGAAGACGTGGCCAGTCCCAAGGCAGAGATCGTGGCGCTGGCCCACGATACCAGCCTGGCCGACATGGTGCAGGAATTCCGCGATTCCGGGTATTCCCGTATACCGGTCTACGAGGACACGCTCGACAAGCCATTGGGCCTGTTGCTGCTGAAAGACCTTGCGCTGCAATACGGGTTCAACGGGCATCACGACCTTGACCTTGCACCGCTGTTGCGCCCCATCCTGTATGTGCCGCCGTCGATGCCGCTCTCTGTGCTGCTGCGCAAGATGCAGGCGGACCGCACCCACATGGCACTGGTGATCGACGAATATGGCGGCGTGGACGGGCTGGTCACGATCGAGGATCTGCTGGAACAAGTGGTGGGCGAGATCGAGGATGAACACGACACCGAGGACGAGGTGACGATCCAGCGCGTGGATGACACCACCTACATGGTCGACGCCCGCACCCCGCTGGAAGAGCTGGCCGAAGAACTCGGCATGTCTCTCGACTACGAGGATATGGACGAGGAGGTCGACACATTGGGCGGTCTTGTTTTCGTGCTGTCCGGCCATGTGCCCGTGCGGGGCGAAATGGTGGAACATCCGTCCGGCCTTGAATTCGAGGTGATCGAAGCCGACCCGCGCCGTATCCGCCGCTTGCGCGTGCACCTGCCCCAAGGCCTGCAAAGCGCCGCGCAATGACACGGCTGCCCCGGTGGCTTGCCGCGCCAGCCATTGGCGCGGTCATGGCATTGGGGCAGGCCCCTCTGGGCTGGTGGTGGGCGAGCATGATCGCGGGGGCGGTGCTCTTCGCGCTGTTACCCCCGGCCCCGCGCGCGGCGACCCGCTGGCTGTGGCTGGCAGGGGCGGGCTATTTCGGGCTGGCCTTGGTCTGGATCGTGCAACCCTTTTTCATCGACCCGGCCGCGCATGGCTGGATGGCCCCGTTCGCGCTGGTCTTGATGGCGGGCGGCATGGCGCTGTTCTGGGGCGGGGCTGGTCTGGCAGCACGGTTCGGCCCCGTCATGGTCGCGGTCGCGTTTCTGGCGTTGGAACTACTGCGCGGCTGGGTGTTTACGGGCTTTCCCTGGGCCATGCTGGGGCATGTGCTGATCGACACGGCGCTGGTGCAACTGGCCAGCCTTGGCGGCGCGGGGCTGCTGTCGGCGCTTGTGCTTGCGGTCATGACCCTGCCGGCCATGGCGCGCTCAGCGCGGGGGCGCGCCATTGGCGGCGGCGTGGCGGTGGCACTGCTGACAGGCGCTTGGGTCTGGAGCGCGGCGCGCGTCCCGCCGGATATGGCGCAAACCGGGCAGGTGGTACGCCTTGTGCAACCCAACGCCCCGCAATCCGAGAAATGGGACCAGGCCCGCGCGTTGTTCTTCTTTGAACGGATGCTGGAGCAAACCGCGGCCCCCGCTACCCCGGCCCCCGCGCTGGTGGTCTGGCCCGAAACCTCTGTCCCGTTCCTGCTGGAGTATCCCGGCGCGGCCTTTGGCATGATGGCCGATGCCGCGCGCGCACATGGCCGCGACACGCAGATCGGCTTCGGCGTGCAACGGCTGGAAGACGGGCGCTATTACAACAGCCTTGCGCTGCTGGATGTGCGGGGCACGGTCGGGCAGGTCTATGACAAGCACCATCTTGTGCCCTTCGGCGAATACATTCCATTTGCGGACCTGATCGCGGGCAGCCCCGTCGGCGGTCTGGCGGGGCAAGCCTTGCAAGGCTACAGCGCCGGGCCGGGGCCGCGCGCGCTGGACCTTGGCCCCTTGGGCCGCGCCTTGCCGCTGATCTGCTACGAGGCGATTTTCCCCCGCCACAGCCGCCTTGCCCCGCGCCCCGACTGGTTGCTGCAAGTCACGAATGACAATGACGCGTGGTTCGGCACGTTTTCCGGCCCCTATCAGCACCTCGCGCAAGCGCGGTTGCGCACGGTGGAACAGGGCCTGCCCCTGCTGCGCAGCGCCAATACCGGGGTCAGCGCCGGGTTCGACGGCTACGGTCGGTCGCTTGGACAGCTTGCGCTTGGGATCGACGGGGTTCTGGACATTCCCCTGCCCCCGGCCCTGCCGCCCACATTCTATGCGCGCTGGGGCGATTGGCCGATATGGGCGCTGCTGGTGGTGCTGGCGCTTGGCGTCGTGGCGCGTCGGCGCATCACAGGATTTCGGTGACCAGTTCGGGCACCATCGCGGTGTCGGCCACGTCACACGCCGCGAGAAACGCCGCGCACGCCTGTTCTGCCGCGCCTTCTGACGCGGCATGGACGATGGCCAGCGGGTCACTCTTGGCAACCGATGCCCCGATGGGCGCAATCGCCGCGAAGCCGACCCGCAGGTCTACCCGGTCACTTGCCGCGCGCCGCCCCCCGCCCAGGCCGATCACCGCCTGCCCGATGGCGCGGGTGTCATACGCGGCCACGACACCGGCTTGCGGTGCGGGGATGGCGCGGATCACCGGCGCGGGGGGCAAGTAGGCGTCGGCGCGCTCCAACACGTCGCCCGGCCCGCCCAAGGCCGCGACCATGCGCGCGAAATGCTCTGCCGCCGCGCCCGAGGCCAGCGCCGTTTCCAGCTTCGCACGCCCGTGTTCTATCCCGGCCAGCGCCAAGGCTTCGGCCCCAAGAACCAACACCATCTCTGCCAGACGTGGCGCGGCGTCCAGCTTGCCGCGCAGCAGGTCCAGCGCCATGCGGAGTTCCACCGCATTGCCCGCCGCCGGGGCAAGCGGTTGGCTCATGTCGCTGAGCACCGCGCGTGTCGGGCAGCCTGCCCGCGTGGCGACATCGACCAAGTCCTGCGCCAGAGCGCGCGCATCGTCGGCCGCGGGCATGAACGCGCCAGAGCCGGATTTGACATCCAGCACCAACCCTTCGACCCCGGCGGCCAGCTTTTTCGACAGGATCGACGCCACGATCAGCGGCTGTGACGCCACCGTCCCGGTCACATCGCGCACGGCATAGAACCGCCGGTCCGCCGGGGCCAGGTCGGCGCTGGCGCCGACGATGGCACAGCCCGCCTCGGCCACCACCGCGCGCAGGTGGTCCGGGTCGGGGGCGACGGTATAGCCCGGAATCGCCTCCAGCTTGTCGAGCGTGCCGCCCGTGTGTCCAAGGCCCCGGCCAGAGATCATCGGCACCACCGCGCCGCAAGCCGCCAGCGCCGGGGCCAGCACCAGTGACACGGTGTCGCCCACCCCGCCGGTCGAATGCTTGTCAATGACCGGGCCGTGGTCCCAATGCAGCCTTTGCCCGGAATCGCGCATGGCAAGCGTCAGCGCCGTGGTTTCCGCCGCATCCATCCCGCGCAGGACAATCGCCATGGCCAGCGCGCCCGCCTGCGCGTCGGACAAGCTGCCATCACTCAGGCCGCGCGCAAGCGCGCCGATCTGGTCCGGCGACAGCGCCACGCCCTCGCGTTTCAGGGCGATCAGGTCTTGGTAAAGCATGGGCATTCCGCAACTGGTCCGGGCCGTAGTGTCGGGCCAGACAACCGCCATGGCAAGCCCCGTGCGACAATCGCGCTACACCAGTTCCTCTGACGGGATAATGGGAAAGAACACGCCCGCCGACCAGACCCCGAACCACGACCCGCCGTCATGATCGCCATGCGCCCCAAGTTCAACCAGCCGGTAAAACGACTTGCGGTCGATCAGCGCCTCCAGCCCCGCGCGGATATGGACATAGGGCGCGGGTTCGCCGGTGTCCGGGTCACGCGCCACCCGCAAGGGGTTGTCTGACCCCGCCACGGCTTCGTCGCCCAGATTGGTGACAAAGGTCAGGGACTGGGGTGACAAGGAAATACTTGCCCTCTTCGCGCTTCAGGATGGTCGAAAACAGCCGCACCAGTGCGGGGCGGCCAATGGGCGTGCCCTCGTAGAACCACGTCCCGTCGCGCGCGATCCGCATGTCGATATCGCCGCAAAAGGGCGGGTTCCACAGGTGGACGGGCGGCAAACCCTTGCCCTTTGCTGCCGCCGCTGCCGCATCCGCCAGCGCGTTCATCGACCCTGTCACGTTATTTTGTTGCATCGGTGTTTTTGCCATTGGCTGCCTTTGCGATATGTCTGAATGTAACGTAACATGTTCCAAGGTGTTTTCACCCCGGCGCGGGTGGAAAACCACAGGCAAAAGGACGCGCCCCATGAATGATGCCACCGACCTTCCCCAGCAGATCGAAGCCCTTGG
>JAAAPG010000014.1 GCA_009908405.1 Alphaproteobacteria bacterium
CCGATCAGGAACGACCGGTTGGCAAAGCGCCCGTCCGGGTCGTCGGTTTTCAGCGCCAGCGACCCGATCAACACCCAGAACCCCAGTTCCGCCGCCAGCGCGCGGATCGCGGCGAGTGTCTGGTCCGCGTCTTCTGTCTGCAAGACCGCGTTCTGACCCTTGCGCGAGGTCGAGACGCAATTCGTCACCTCCGGTGTCAGCGCAATCTGCGCGCCCTGTCCATGCGCATCGCGCAGCAGCGCAAGCGTGTTGGGCAGGTTCGCTGCCGGGTCGTCACTGGAATTGAGCTGCAAAAGCGCCGCGCGGGTCGTCATTCGGCATGCCCTTTCAGCAGCGCGTCAAGCTTGCCCGCCCGGTCCAGTGCGTAAAGCTCATCGCATCCGCCGACATGGGTGTCGCCGATGAATATCTGCGGCACGGTATGCTTGCCGCCCGCGCGTTTCATCATTTCGGGGCGGCGGTCCGGGTTGCGGGCGATGTCGACCTCGGAAAAGCTGGCCCCCTTGGTGGCCAGCAACCGTTTTGCAGCGTGGCAAAACCCGCAGAGCGGCGAGGTATAGATTTCAATCGGTTGCATGGTGCTCCCCTGTCAGCGCGTACTCGTCCCGCACTATAGAGAATCATTCCGCCCGTGCAACGCGCGCCAATGCCACAACCCGCACTGACGCCGCGCCCTGCGCCAGGCAGCATTCTGCGGCGGCGGCAAAAGTGGCACCGGCGGTCATCACGTCATCAACCAGCAAAATGTCGCGTCCTGCGATGCGCGGCGCGTGGCGCGGGTGAGGCGCGAAGGCGTCTTGCACATTGGTGAACCGCCCCAATCGCCCGCGCCCGTCTTGCGTGCCGGTGGCGCGGGTGCGGCGCAACAGGTCCGGGCAATGCTCCAGCCCATGCAGCTTGCCCAGCGCCCGGCCAAGTTCGGCGGCCTGATTGTAGCGCCGTTTCAGGAACCGGGTCCAATGCAGCGGGATCGGGGCCACCAGCATGGCGGGGCGCAGGATCGGCCGGGCCGCGCGCGACATCCAGCGCGCGGCGGCAGGCACATGGTCCAGCCGGTCGTAATATTTCAGTCCCAGCAACAGCTTGCGCGCCTTGTCGCCATACAGCAGGGCGGCGCGCCCCTGTTCCCACGGGCGGGCCAGTGTCAGGCATTCGTCGCAATGCACCGGGGTGCCCGGATCGCTGCCGGGCAGTGGCAGACCGCAAGCGTCGCAGCAAAACCCGTCGATGAACGGCATCTCGCGCCAGCAAGACGGACAGAGCGCACCTTCATCCGCGACAGGCGTGTCGCAGGTCACGCAATGCGGCGGATAGATCGTGCGCAGCGCGGCCTTGCCGGCCCCTTGCAATCCCCTGCGGCTGGAATTGATCGCGTTTTGCATTTTGCCGACAATGCCCCTACATGCAGGACAGCCCCACGAATGGACCCGCCATGACCACCCCGCGCCTGACCGATCGTGCCGCCTTGTTGCGAAACCGCGCCCGCGCAGGGGCTGCAATGTTCCTGCACGATCTGGCCTTTGACGAACTTCAAGATAGGCTGGCGATGGTTAACAGGACGTTTACGTCGCCTGCCATCGTGACCGGCTTTCCGGCGCAGTGGGACAAATTGGTCCCGAACGCGCGGATCGTGGCCGACGATCCGGTGCTGGACCTGACCGAGGGCGCGCATGACCTTGTCATTCACGCCATGGCGCTGCATTGGGCGGATGACCCGGTCGGGCAGTTGGTGCAGGCGCGGCGCGCGTTGCAGCCGGATGGCTTGTTTCTGGGCGCGCTGTTCGGGGGGCAAACCCTGGCAGAGCTGCGCGCCGTTCTGGCGCAGGCGGAATCAGAATTGCGCGGCGGGCTCAGCGCCCGCATCCTGCCCATGGCTGAAATCCGTGATCTGGGCGCGCTGTTGCAGCGTGCGGGTTTTGCGCTGCCGGTTGCCGACTCGGTGCGCCAAACCGTCGCATATCGGCAGATCAAGACGCTGTTCGACGATCTTCGCTCCATGGGGGAGCGCAACGCCTTGGCCGCCCGGCCCCGGAATGTCACCCCGCGCCGATTGTTTTCGCGGGCGCAAGCGCTGTATTCGGACAGCTTTGCAACCCCGGATGGCGCCTATACCGCCAGCTTCGAGATGATCTTCCTGTCCGGCTGGGCCCCTGCCGCCGACCAGCCCAAGCCATTGCGCCCCGGTTCGGCGACAGCGCGGCTTGCCGATGCCTTGGGCGCCCACGAAGTTCCACTGCCCGATCGCGTGAAAATCCCGCCGAAAGATTGAATCCACGCCAGAATCCGCTATGTCCGCCAAAGTACCCAGGAGGCGGTGAGATGAAAGACGAAGCCATGCTCGATGCAAAGCCCGTTCAGACCTCGACGAAATGCCCCGTCCATATGGACACGCCCGGCACAGGCCGCCTTGCCCATGCAGAGGCCGACCATCCGGCCGTTCCGCGGGCCAGGATCGGCGTGCTGATCGCCAACCTGGGCACGCCCGACAATTACGACTACTGGTCGATGCGCCGCTACCTGAACGAATTCCTGTCCGACAAGCGCGTGGTCGATTATCCGGCCTGGCTGTGGCAGCCCTTGTTGCAACTGGTGATCCTGACGAAACGGCCCTTTACCTCGGGGGCGAATTACAAGTCCATCTGGAACACCGAAAAGAACGAAAGCCCGCTGCTGACCATCACCAAGGACCAGACCGCAAAGATCGCGGAAACGGTCGCCGCCAAGTTCGGTGATGGCGTGATGGTCGATTTCTGCATGCGTTATGGCAATCCGTCCACGACGTCGAAAGTGGATGAGATGGTCAAGGCCGGGTGCGAGAAGATCCTGTTCTTCCCGCTGTATCCACATTACGCGGGGGCCACATCCGCCACCGCCTGCGACCAGTTTTTCCGTGCGCTGATGACGCAGAAATGGCAACCGGCCGTGCGAACGGTGGCCCCGTATTTCGAGCATCCATCCTACATCAAGGCACTGGCAGCATCGGTGCAGCGCGCCTATGACGCGATGGAAGACAAGCCCGAAGTGTTGGTCGCGTCCTATCACGGCATGCCGAAGCGCTACCTGATGGAAGGCGATCCCTATCATTGCCAATGCCAGAAAACCACGCGCCTGCTGCGCGAGGAACTGGGCTGGTCCGAAGGATCAATTCAGACCACGTTCCAGTCGGTGTTTGGCCCCGAAGGCTGGCTGCGCCCCTACACGGTGGATCATGTCGCTGATCTGGCCAAGCAGGGGGTAAAGCGTCTGGCGGTGATTGCGCCTGCGTTTTCAGCCGATTGCATCGAGACGTTGGAAGAGATCAACGAGGAAATCTGCGAAAGCTTCGAAGAGGCGGGCGGTGAGCATTTCACCTATATCCCGTGCCTGAATGATGACGCGCAGCACATTGACGCGCTTACGCAAGTGATCGACGAAAACCTGACGGGCTGGTCCTGAACCTGACGGCCCCGGTTTTCACCTTGTCGGTGCCATCCCGGCCCCGGACATAAAAAAATGGTGGGCCTTGGCCCACCATTTTCTTTTACGGTCTGCGGTGCTTAGCGCGAAGCGGCGGCAGCAGCAACAACCAGCAGCAGCATCAGCGGAACGATGATGCCGGCAGCCGAAGAGGACTTCACGTCTTCGACGACAACAGCGGGTTCGATAACCGGCTCTTTGTACTTACCACCGTGACCACCAGCGAAAGCTGTGGTTGCGGCCATCGACAGAGCAGCGGCGAGTGCGATTTTCTTCATAGTTACCTCCAGAATTCGCCAGCACAAAACATCTGTGCCAGCTCCCAAGACGAAATGTCGTAGGTCGGTTGAAACCATTATCTGCGTGTGAACGCAACGTGCCGCGATGCTTCCTGCCACAGATTTCGCGCGCGTCGTCAATTTCGCAACACTTTTTTGTCTGATTCCGGCCAAGCTGGTGCAGCTTCCGGGCCTCACGGCGAGTTGTGTTTGAATTGGGATGGCGAACGGGCTAAGGCACTGGCGATCTACATCGGAAAGTTCACATCATGCGCGTCTTTATCTCGTTTCTGCTGCTTGCTCTTGGACTGAGTGCCTGCGCCAATGTAAATACGCCCATGCGTATGGGACCGGACGGCAAGCCCGTTCCGGTCGTATACCGAATCGGCCCCGATGACGCGCCGCGCGTGCGCCAGCGTATGCAGGACGGAATCAACACGATGCGGGCGCAAAATGGCCTTGCGCCTTTGACAGGCAGCCTGGAATTGGCGAGCGCGGGCGCAACACATGCGCAGGACATGTCCTTCCAGCAGCGTCCATGGCACTGGGGATCTGACGGGTCCAGCCCGATCCTGCGCGCTCAGCGTGCGGGGTACCAAGGGGCGTTCATCGGCGAACTGATCTCCGAGACGTTCGAGACGGAAATCGAGACCGTCAACGCATGGATGGTGGAGCCGGAGACGCGTCAGGTCATCCTCGACCCCCGCGCGACGGATGTGGGCGTGGGCTGGCATCAGGACGAGAACGGAAAACTGTGGTGGACCGTTGTCCTGGGCGAACGCGCAGGCGGCTTCGCGGTCGCTGCTCGCTAGGGCGTAAGCGCGTGTCGCGCTTTAGCCGCGATGCGCGCCGTCTGACAGGGCTTTGACATAAGACAGTATTTCTGCGCGCGGTTTTCCGTCGGCGATCTGCTTGACGATCGCGGACCCGACAACGCAGCCATCCGCGACGCTGGCGATCTCCTGCGCGGTGTCTGGCGTGGAAATGCCGAAGCCGACAATCACGGGCAGGTCGGTTGCCGCCTTGATCCGGGCCACTTCGGGCCCGACATTGGTCGCCTGTGCCGCGGCTGCGCCCGTTATCCCGGTAATCGACACGTAATAAACGAAACCTGACGTGTTGGTCAGAACCCTTGGCAGGCGCGCCGCATCGGTTGTGGGGGTCGCAAGGCGGATGAAGTTCAGCCCGGCTACCTGCGCGGGCAGGCACAGTTCACTGTCCTCTTCGGGGGGCAGGTCGACCACGATCAGCCCATCAACGCCCGCGTCACGCGCATCTGCCAGGAAGCGATCCACGCCGCGCGAATAGATCGGGTTGTAATAGCCCATCAGCACGATGGGCGTGGTGTCATTCTCCGCCCGGAAATCGCGCACCATCTGGAGCGTTTTGTCCAGCGTTTGGCCGCCATCGAGTGCCCGTTGCCCGGCAAGTTGAATCGTCGGGCCATCCGCCATCGGGTCGGTAAACGGAACCCCCAGCTCGATGATATCGACACCGGCCTCGGGCAACCCGCGCATGATATCAAGTGACACCGGTATGTCCGGATCACCGGCCATGATATACGCAACGAATGCCTTGCGACCGTCTGCTTTGAGCTTGGCAAAAGTGGTGTCGATTCGGGTCATCGTCTCTCTCACGGGTTTTTTCAGGGTGTGGCCGAAAACGCTCCCGGACGCAATCCTGCCGATTCGTCAGCCCGCGGAAAACGGAGCAACACGGCTGCGATCCGCCAAGCCTTGTATCGGCGCGCCGTCGCGCCTAGAAGCGGGCGAAATCGCAGCCTTGGGGGATAGCATGGGCTTTCGCATGGGAATCGTCGGTCTGCCCAATGTCGGCAAATCGACCCTGTTCAACGCATTGACCAGAACCGCCGCCGCGCAGGCGGCCAATTTCCCGTTTTGCACGATCGAACCCAATGTGGGCGATGTGGCCGTGCCCGATGCGCGGCTGTTCAAACTGGCCGAAATCGGCAAGTCCAAAGAGATCATCCCCACGCGCATGACCTTTGTCGATATCGCCGGGCTTGTGCGCGGGGCCAGCAAGGGCGAGGGCTTGGGCAACCAGTTCCTGGCCAATATCCGCGAAGTGGACGCCATCGCCCATGTGCTGCGCTGTTTCGAGGATGACGATGTCACCCATGTCGAAGGCAAGATCGACCCGGTCGCCGATGCCGAAACCATCGAAACAGAGTTGATGATCGCCGACATGGATTCGATCGAGAAACGGCTCGCCAACCTGACCCGCAAGATCCGCGGTGGCGACAAGGAGGCCGTGGAACAGGACGCGTTGCTGCGCCGCGCGCTGGCCGCGCTGGAAGATGGCAAGCCTGCCCGCACGGTCGAGGTGGCCGCCGATGAGCGCAAGGCGTGGCGCATGTTGCAGCTTCTGACCGCGAAGCCGGTGCTGTATGTCTGCAATGTCGAGGAATCCGCCGCCGCCACGGGCAACAGCCAATCCGCCCGCGTGGTCGACATGGCCGCCGCCCAAGGCGCGGCGCATGTCGTGATTTCCGCCCAGATCGAGGAAGAAATCAGCCAATTATCCGCCGAGGAGGCCGAGATGTTCCTGTCCGAAATGGACTTGGAAGAACCCGGCCTGGACCGGCTCATTCGCGCGGGCTATGCGCTGCTGGATCTGCAAACCTACTTCACGGTCGGCCCCAAGGAAGCGCGTGCCTGGACCGTCCCGCGTGGCACGCTGGCGCCGCAGGCCGCCGGTGTCATTCATGGCGATTTCGAGCGCGGCTTCATCCGCGCCGAAACCGTGGCCTATGACGACTATGTCGCGCATGGCGGCGAAGCGGGCGCCAAGGATGTGGGCAAGTTCCGCGTCGAGGGCAAGAGCTACACGGTGCAGGATGGCGATGTGCTGCATTTCCTGTTCAACGCGTGACGGTTTGACAAGCCTGTGCCGACGGGTGTCTTGTTAGCCCCGGAACAGTCGGGGCGGCGCATGGGCGTGCGATACAAACGGGTTTTGTGGCTTTTGACCGGGGTGGCCGTGCTGCTGGCCGTCGGGGCCGCGCGGCTGGCCTATGATCGCGCGGTGCAGGCGCAATTCACCGAGCTGAACGACCGCGGCGCAAGCACGCTGACCTTGGCCGCGTCCAGCCTGTCGGGTCTGCTGTCGCGGTTCGAACGGTTGCCCGCGCTGCTGGCCGAGCAGCCGCCCTTGCGGGCCTTGTTGCGCTACCCCGACGACCCGGCGCATGTCGCAGCCGCAAACCGGCATTTGCGCGAGAACGCCGAACGGTCGGGCGCGTCGGTGATCTATGTCATGAACCGCGACGGGGTGACGCTGGCTTCCAGCAATTACGACCAGCCCACCAGCTTCGTCGGCGGGGATTTCAGCTTCCGCCCCTATTTCACACAGGCCATGGCAGGCGGTCTGGGGCGGTTCTATGCGCTGGGCACCACGTCGAACAAGCGCGGGTATTACTTTGGCGCCCCGGTCGAGATCGGGCGCGACCGGCTTGGCGTCGTGGTCATCAAGATCGACCTCGACCAGATCGAACGTGCCTGGGCCTATGACGACCTGCGCATCATCGTGACCGATACCGAGGGGATCGTGTTCCTGTCCTATCGCCCCGACTGGCTGTTTCACACCTTCGGCGCGCTGGACCCGGAGCTTCTGGCGCGCACGCGCGAAACCCGCCGCTATGCCAATGCCGATATCGGAGAGATTGACCATATGACCGGAACCGCCCCCGGCGGACATGCGGTGTTGCGCACCGTGGCGCATGATGGCGGGCGCGAAGAGTTCCTGGCCCTGCAAACCGATATGCCGCGCGCGGGCTGGACCATGCAGGTGCTGTTGCCCACCGCAAGCGCCTACGCCCAGGCCCTGACGCTGGTCAGCAGCGGGGCGTTCGCGTTGGGTGTTCTGGGGCTGGGGGGCTTCAGCCTGTGGCAGCGCAGGCGGCAACTGGCGGAACGGCTGGCGGTGCAGAGCCGCGCCGCAACAGAGCTGGAAGCCCGCGTCGCCCAGCGCACATCGGAGCTGAAACGCGCCAATACCGCGTTGCAGGACGAGGTCGCCGAGCGCCGCACCGCAGAGGACCGGTTGCGCCAGACGCAGGCCGAACTGGTGCAGGCGGGCAAGCTGGCCGCGTTGGGCCAGATGTCGGCGGCGCTGAGCCATGAATTCAACCAGCCCTTGGCCGCGGCGCGCAATTACGCGGAAAACGCCACCGCCTATCTGGACCGCGACCGCGTGCCAGAGGCGCGCGACACCATCGGTCAGATCCTTGGCATGATCGACCGGATGACCCGGATCAGCCGCCACCTGCGCAATTTTGCCCGCAAGCCGAATGAACAACTGCGCGCGGTCTCCTTGGGCGAAGCAGTGGTCGGGGCGCGTGACGTGCTGGCCTGGCGGCTGGACAAGGCCGGGGTGTCGCTGGATGTGCAGCTTGGCGACCCCGCGCCGGTGGTCACGGGCGGGCTGGTGCGCTTGCAACAGGTGTTGGTGAACCTGCTGTCCAACGCCATAGACGTTGTCGAAACCACCGAGGACCGCCGCCTGCACCTGCACGCAACCCCGCGCGGCGAGATGGTCGAGATCACCCTGCGCGACCATGGCCCCGGTGTGCCGGATGCCTTGCAGGCGCGCATTTTCGACCCGTTCTTTTCCACCAAGGAAGTGGGCAAAGGCTTGGGGCTGGGCCTGTCGATCACCTATAACATCGTGCGCGATTTCGGCGGCAGCCTGCGCGTGGCGAACGCCCCGGATGGCGGCGCGGTGTTCACCCTGACCCTGCGCGCAGCGCACCAGCCCGCCCTGGACGCCGCCGAATGAGTGGCGCAACGGTCTTCCTGATCGACGATGACGCCGATTTGCGCCGCTCGATCGAGCAGGCATTGGACCTGGCCGGGCTGACACCCGAAGGGTTCGCGCGGGCCGAGCCGGTTCTGGACCGGATCACCGCCGGGTTCGGGGGCGTGGTCATAACCGATATTCGCATGCCGGGGCTGGACGGGCTGAGCCTGATGACCCGGATTCACGACATCGACCCCGACATCCCCGTCATCCTGATAACCGGGCATGGCGACGTGCCGCTGGCGGTCCGCGCCATGCGCGACGGCGCGCATGATTTCATCGAGAAACCCTTTTCCGGCGCGCAACTGGCCAGCATTGCCGCCCGTGCGCTGGACTATCGCAAGCTGGTGCTGGACAACCGCCGCCTGCGCGCGGTCGCGGGGCAGGCGGACGACCTGGAAGCGCGGCTAGTGGGCCGGTCGAACGCGATGATCGCGCTGCGCCGCCAGGTCCGCACCATAGGCCCGTCCGATGCCGATGTGCTGATCGTGGGCGAAACCGGCACCGGCAAGGAAGTGGTCGCCCGCGCGCTGCACGACATGTCGGCTCGCGCCGCGCGGCCCTTCGTGGCGATCACCTGCAGCGCGCTGCCCGATACGCTGATCGAATCGGAACTGTTCGGGCATGTGGCGGGGGCCTTTCCCGGTGCGCTGCGGGCGCGGTCGGGCAAGTTCGACCATGCGCGCGGCGGCACGATTCTGCTGGATGACATCGGCGCCATGCCGCCCGACCTGCAAGCCAAGTTCCTGCGCGTGGTCGAGGAACGGGT
>JAAAPG010000121.1 GCA_009908405.1 Alphaproteobacteria bacterium
CGATCCATCCAGATCGTCGCGCCGCCATGGCCAACCAGCAACGTCCCCGCCGCCGGTGAAGCGCTGTCTAGGCAATGACACAAACAGACGCAACAGGAAAATGAAAGGGACCTGCCATTTTCCTGTGGATAAAACGCAAGTTACGGAAAAGTAATCTAAATTTTTGGTGGTGGCGTTAACGGCAGTAAGGGCCGCCGCGGTGTTGTGCCGTGTCGTAATGGAAATGATTCTCGTGCATTCCGTCCGATCCCGGCCCCAATGTGGTCCCGAAGATTCCACACGCGTTGCGATGCATGTCGCGCAGCGCCGAGCTGTATTTCGACCGGGACCACCCCTCTTGCACGGTGACCGTCTGTCCATCCGCGAAGATGATGGCGCTGATATCGATGGCCCGGCCTTTGCCATGCTCTGAGATCCGCGCGCCGGGACGATGGTTGCGGGTGCGGCAAACGTAATGCGCAGGCACGCGCAGCGCTGTCACACGGTCGCTGTCGCGTCCAAGCGCGGGGCGCATGGCCTGCGTGACCCATTGGTGCAGCGCGGTGGCGGTCGGGCAATCCAGCGTTGCCGGCTGCGACAGCTTGATCCCGTCGACATGCGTCACCTGAACCGGTGCAGCGATACCACAGCCATTGGTCGAGGACGTGATCGGCGCGACGGGCGTGCCTTGCAGCCCGGCAACGCCGCAAAGTTCGCCCGACGCGCTGCGGTGCGATTGCCCGCGGCGATCCCCACCGAAGGGCACGACACGACCGATCAAACGCCCGACCCCATCCACGCCCGGCAAGGATGGACCGCCCCCGCATGCAGACAGAAGGGTTACGGTGGCCATCAATGCCGCGAGTGACTTGAGCATGTTTGATCCTAACGTTTGCCACGGCCGAAATCGGGCGCATCGGTGTCTTGTCCCGCGTCGATAATTCCGCGGCGAATCGCACGTGTGCGGGTGAAATAATCGTGCAGGTGGTCGCCATCGCCGCGCCGGATGGCACGTTGCAGGGCGAACAGTTCTTCGGTGAAGCGACCAAGGATTTCCAGCGTCGCGTCCTTGTTGGTCAGGAACACGTCGCGCCACATGGTCGGGTCGCTTGCGGCGATGCGGGTGAAATCACGAAACCCGGCAGCGGAATACTTGATGACCTCGCTGTCGGTGACGCGGCGCAGGTCATCCGCGACCCCGACCATGGTATAGGCAATCAGATGCGGGGTGTGACTGGTCACGGCCAGAACCAGATCGTGATGGGGCGGGTCCATGATATCGACCTGCGCGCCCATGCCTTGCCAAAGCCGCGTCAGCCGGTCCAGCGCCTGCGGGTCTGTGCCCTCTGGCGGGGTCAGGATGGTCCAGCGGTTGTCGAACAGTTCGGCAAAGCCCGCGCGGGGGCCGGAATGTTCGGTCCCGGCCAGAGGGTGGCCGGGGATGAAATGCGTGTGATCGGGCAAATGCGGCCCGACCGCGTCGATCACCGCCTGCTTGACGGAGCCGACATCGGTCACGGTTGCGCCATGGGCCAGATGCGGGGCAATTTCAGCGGCCACTGCATCCATGGCGCCCATTGGCACGCAGAGCACCACAAGGTCGGCGCCTTGCACGGCTTCGGCGGCGGTGTCGGTCACACGGTCGACCAGCCCGATCTCGGCCGCGATGGTACGGGTTTCGGGCGAGCGCGCGGTGCCCGTGGTTTCGGCCACCAGGCCACCGCGCCGCATGGCCAACGCCATGGACCCCGCGATCAGCCCCAGCCCGACAAAGGCGGCGCGCTGGTAGATCGAGGTCATTCCTGCGCCTCCATGAAGCGGTCGATGACATGCGCGACGCGGCGGCAGGCGGCTTCGTCACCCACGGTAATGCGCAACCCCTCGGGCAAGCCGTAGCTGGACACCTGCCGCACGATAAGGCCATCGGCCAACAGCGCGGCGTTGCAGGCTTCGGCCTGTTCGGCGCTGGCAAAGCGGCCCAGCACGAAATTGGCGTGCGAGCGGTCCGTGGCCACGCCTGCGGCGTTCAGCCGGTCGGCCAGCCAGTCGCGCAGGCGCGCATTTTCGGACAGCGAGCGCGCGATATGCGCGGCGTCACCCAAGGCGGATTCGGCCACGTCAAGCTGCGTGTTCGACAGGTTGAACGGGCCGCGCAGACGGTTCAGCACATCCATGACATGCGCGGGGCCGTAGCCCCAGCCGATGCGCAGCCCCCCAAGCCCGTGCAGCTTGGAAAAGGTGCGGGTCATGACCACGTTGTCGCGCGCATCGACCATGGCGGCGCCGCCGTCATAACCGTCGACATATTCGGCGTAAGCGCCATCCAGCACCAGCAGAACCTGCGGCGGCAGACCATCGGCCAGCCGTTCCAGTTCCGACAGCGGCACCATGGTGCCGGTCGGATTGTTGGGGTTGGCGACGAAGACCAGCCTTGTGCGGTCGGTCACGGCGGCCAGCAGCGCGTCGACATCGGTGGTCCGATCCTGCTCGGGCGCTTTCACCGGGGTCGCGCCCGCGGCCATCGCGCTGATCGGATACATCAGGAACCCGTGCTGGGAATACACCACCTCGTCCCCCGGCCCGGCAAAGCCCTGACACAGGAAGGTGATGACCTCGTCCGAGCCGACACCGCAAATGATGCGGCCCGCATCCAGCCCGTATTGGGCGGCCAAAGCGGCGCGCAGGCTGGCATGGTCGGTTGACGGGTAGCGATGCAGATCTTGCCCCGCGCGCCGATACGCCGCGCGCGCCAACTCGCCCGCTCCGAAGGGGTTTTCGTTCGACGACAGTTTCAACGCGTCGTCACGCCCCGCTATCTTGGCGGTGCCACCCTGGTACAGGGCGATATCCATGATGCCGGGTTGCGGGCGGATCTGGTGGGGCATGGTCTGTCCTTCGGGTCTTGTCGCCCACGTCTTAGCGCCGCATGGGGCGCAGGACCAGAACACATTGTGACACGATTTGCGCCATTGCGTCACGCGTTGCACTTGTGCCGCGCGACGCGCGCATCAGGACTGCGGACCGGGACAAAACGAACCCGACAGGCTCGAACCGTTTCCCGTGGCGCGCAGCCATGTTGTCGCGATCAATCGGCCCTCTCGTGCTGCGCAGGTTGCAGGCCGCTGACACGCGGGTAGGTGCCGGTATCGGTGCGGGTCCGGGTTAGCAAGACGGGACGATTCTCGGACACGTTGGCGGTATCTTCGCGGAACAGAATGAAGATACCGCTGCCAATGATGATCGCGGCCCCGAGGATCGTGAAAATATCCACGGTTTCCGCGAAAAACAACGCCCCGAACAGCACCGCCCAAATCATTTGCGAATACTGCATGGGTGCGACCCGAAAGGCCGGAGCACGCGTGTAGGCCGCGATCACGCAGAGGCTGGCCGCCAGCGCCAGCGCCGCCATCGCCGCCAGGGCCCCGAAATCTGCCAGCGGCATCGGGCGGTACACGAAGGGCAGCATGGCCCCCATCACGATCAGGTTGGCCATCATGGGGTACAGCAGCAAAACCACGTTTCGCTCTGCCGAACCGATCTTGCGCACGATGATAGAAGCCGTCGCATTCGCAGAGGCCCCGACAAGCGCGGCCAGGTGCCCAAGCCCCAGCTCTGTTCCCTGCCCCGGTCGCAAGACAATCAGAACCCCGGCCAACCCGACCAACACGGCAGCCCCCCGGCGCCATCCGACCCGCTCGCCCAGCACCGGGACCGACAATAACGTGATCAAGAGCGGTGTCGTGAACAGAATTGCATAGGTTTGCGCCAGGGGCAGAACCGAGAACGCGTAGAACACACTTATCCCGGTCAGAACCGATGCCCCGGTGCGCAAGGCGGTCCAGCCCGGATAACGCGGGCGCAGGTTGCCGTCGGTGCGGTCTCGCATCAGCATCAATGTCGCCAGCGGCAGCCCCAGAAGAACGCTGAAAAACACGATCTGCACCGGGCTGTAACTGCCACCCAGTGATTTCACGATCACATCATGCGTGGAAAACAACGCGAACGCCAAAAGTGCCAATCCGGGACCGGCAAACCGCGAGGACAACCCTATGGACATGGCACCCTACCTGACAGCAACCTTGATACCGCTATCATGTCACGTCTGCCGGGTTCAACTGTCGCGCGCCAATTCCGGGGCAAAGACCGTTGCATCGCCTGCTTGCATGGCGTCCGCGACCCGGTCAAAGCGCAAATAGGCAATGGCCTGCCCGCCGACCTGGGTGAACAACTTGCCCGCAGGTTTGCCATTGGCCGCAATCTCGGCGCCGACGGGGGCCACACCCTGGACCGCGACGGTTGCCAGCCCCTTGCGCAGCGCGGTTTTGTGCAGCATCCGCGCGGTCACTTCCTGCCCGACATAACACCCTTTGCGAAAATCGACGCCGTTCAGCCGTTCAAACCCGCATTCCAGGATGAAACTGTCATTGGGGATCAGTTCGACCCCGCTTTCGGGCACGCAATGCGCCACGCGCAGCGCGTCCCAATCGGTGCCATCATCGGGCAGTGCCTGCCCATACAGACGCCAGCCCAGCGCCGGGTGGCGCGGGTCCGCGACAGCGCCGACTGGCGCGGGGCCGGTTCCACGACTGACCGCCATCTGCTCGCGTGCCAGCGTGATCGGGGCGCGCAGCTTGTACATGCTCAGGCGTTTGAACAGGTCATCGACGAGGGGGGCGGCGACATCGACCAGCACATCCGCGCCATCGGCCACACAGAAAAAATCCGCCAGGTACTTGCCCTGCGGCGTCAGAAGCGCGGCATAGACAATTCCGTCCGTCGCCAGCCTGCGCGTGTCATTGCTGACCACCCCTTGCAAGAACCCTGCCGGGTCTTCACCCGACAGGCGGATGATTGCCCTGTCCGTCATGCTCACCTCTGACTGCCTTGCCGTGCATATAGGCACGGGGGGCGACCGCGAACACCCCCCTTCATCTTGCACCGAACACTCCGGGGGGTGCGCAGGCCGCGCCCCCGCCCGTGTCTGTCAATGCGCGGGCTGGATGAAGGTGCCGTTGCGCAGATCGCGCATGGCCTGGCGAATTTCATCCTGCGTGTTCATCACGATGGGCCCGTGCCACGCGACAGGTTCCTGCAACGGCGCGCCAGAGATCAGCAGGAAGCGCACACCGTCCTCGCCCGCCTGCACCGTCACCTCGTCGCCCGTGCCGAAGCGAACGAGTGTGCGGTCGCCCGACATGTCGCGGATGTTGACCTCTTGGCCCATGACCTCTTTTTCCAGCAGAACGCCCGCCGGGGAAGAGGCATCGACGAACGCGCCCGACCCGGCAAAGACATAGGCGAACGCGCGGCGATAGGTATCCACCTTGAAGGTCTTGCGCACGCCCGGCGGAACCGAAATATCCAGATATTGCGGGTCGGCGGCTATGCCGTCCACCGGGCCGCGCTTGCCCCAGAAATCACCCACGATGATACGCACCTTGGTGCCGTCATCGTCGATCACCTCGGGAATATCGCCCGAGGTCACATCCTGGTAGCGCGGCGTCGTCATCTTCAGCGACCCTGGCAGGTTGGCCCAAAGCTGGAACCCGTGCATCTGTCCGCGCGCGTTCCCGCGCGGCATTTCCTGGTGCAGAATGCCGGAGCCGGCGGTCATCCATTGCACATCGCCCGCGCCCAGCGTGCCGGTATTGCCAAGGCTGTCGCCGTGGTCGACCTCGCCGGCCAGCACATAGGTTATCGTTTCGATGCCCCGGTGCGGATGCCACGGAAAACCGCGCAGGTAATGCTCGGGGATGTCATTGCGGAAATCGTCAAACAGCAGGAACGGGTCAAGCTCGGACGGATCCTGAAAGCCGAAAGCGCGGTGCAGATGCACACCTGCCCCTTCAAGGGTCGGCTTGGCTTGGCGGATATCGATGGTCGGACGGATGGACATGACATTCCCCTTGAGCAGCTTCGTCGCACCATAACATCGTCTGTTCCCGACAGGATGCAAGCCGCACCCCGCGCGCCAAGGGTGTTCGTTTTCGCACAGTCACAATGGGCTGAGGCTGCCCTCGCTATCCACGCCGCGGGTCAGGACATGGTCCCGAAAACGCGCCACAGGTAGACGGCCGCACACAAGAGCATCGCGCCCGTGACAAGCCCGGCGAGCAAGCGGCGCATCCGTGCCCCATCAGCGACCGGGGTATCGTCGCCACCTGCGGTGGCATCCGGAACGGGGCCGTTCGCAGGGTCAGGCGCAGGATCGGGCCTGGGGCCGCTTCGCCGCACGCTTCGGACAAAGGCATCCATCGCCGCAAGATCGCGCCGGTCCTGTGCCCCGGCCCTTGCTGCCTGCGCCCGGCGTTTGGTCGCGCGCAGGTCGGGCCACCTGGTCCAGACATCGCGCGGCACGGGCCGAGGAAGTGTCACCACATGCGGATTGGCAACAATCCCCACACGCGCCTGCCGCGCGGCAAGGCTTTCACGTCGTCTGCCATGGTCGCGCCTGAGTGTCGTGGTCATACAAGCCCCCGCTTGTTGAAGCTTTTGCCCGACCCTACACGACGCGGGTTTAAATTCTCTTACCGCCACGCCGGCGCGCGCCCGGCACCCGCGAGAGGAAATCCGGCGGACGTTGCGCGACCCAGGCCGCGAATTTCGCCAGGCGCGGATGGCTGCGCAGGGCTTCGGGCGTGTTGAAGTCGCGGGCCAGTTCGGTTTCCGTCAAGGTCGCGTGAATTTCCTTGTGGCAGATATGATGTAGCAAGATCACCGGCCCGCCCTTTCCGCCGCGCAGTTTCGGAACAAGATGGTGCAGGCTTTGCGGCACGCCCGGCGGGATAGGGCGTCCGCAAAGCGGGCAGATCGGGTCAGAGAGATCGGGCATGGCGAAGCACGGGCAATCGGCGTAGACTGACATTGGTTCTAAGACCAAACACGCGCCGGACAATGCCTGACAGGACAGAGACCACGAATGCCCACCGAAAAGATCACAGCCCTTCTGGATGAGTGGAGCGCCGCGCTGCAATCCTGCGACCCGGCGCGCATCACAGACCTTTATGCGCCCGATGCCGTGCTGTTGCCGACGATCTCTTACCAGATCCGCCTCGATCCTGCGCAGATCCGGCGGTATTTCCGCAACATGATGCAGATGGGGCCATCCGCGCGCTTCAACGAGGTGCATTCGCGCCTTTTCGACACGATTGCCATAAATTCCGGGATTTACACGTTTCGCCTGCACCGCGACGATGGATCTTCCTATGACCTGATCTGCCGGTTCACGTTTGTCTACAAGCTGCTGGATGATGCGTGGAAGATCATCGAGCACCACTCCTCGACCATGCCCGATCAGCCCTGACGGTCGGCGCAGCTCTCGGCCATCGCGTCTTCCAGCCGGTCGAAGAATTTCGGGCTGGCATGGTGGCCGAACTGGCTGCGCAGCACCTTGGCCACCTCTGGCGCGGCGCCCACCAATGCAAGGCATCCGCCCTGCCGTTCCAGCTTGCGCGCCAATCCGACCATGGATTGCGCGCCGGAGGTATCGACAAACGGCACGCGCGACAGGTCCAGCACCAACATGCGCGGCATGTCGGAAATGCGGTCCAGCACCCGGCCCATCGTGGCCGCCGCGCCAAAGAAATACGCGCCCCGCAGGCTGTAGACGACCACGTTTTCCGATTGCTCGCGCGGGGCGGTGTCTGGCGGGGCGACCTGTTCCAGCCGGGCCGCTTCGGACATGCGGCGGATGAAGACGGCGCCGCCCAGCGCCGTGCCCGCGATGATGCCTTCGGTCAGGTCGCGGAACACGACCAGCAGGAAGGTAATCAACAGCACCGCCGCATCCGCCCGGCTGACGCGGATCAGGCTGAGGAATTCCTCCTTCTCGAACATGTTCCACGCGACCACGATCAGAACCCCCGCCAGACCGGCCAGCGGGATATGCACGGCCAAGGGCGCCGCCAGCAGCAGCACCAGCGCCACGAAAACCGCGTGCAACATGCCCGACATCGGCCCATGGCTGCCCGCGCGCACATTGGTCGCGGTGCGTGCAATCGTCCCGGTCACGCAGAACCCGCCGAACAGGGCCGACCCCATGTTGGCCATGCCCTGCCCCAGCAATTCGGCGTTGGACCGGTGGCGCTGCCCGCTCATCCCGTCCGCCACAACCGCCGACAGAAGCGATTCGATGGCCCCCAGCAACGTGAAGGCCACGGCATAGGGCAGCGCTTGCACGATGGCAGGCATGGCGAAACCGGGCAGCGCCGGCGCGGGCAGGCTGCGCGGCAGTTCGCCGAACCGGTCGCCGATGGTTTCCACGGGCAGCCCGGCAAAGGCCAGAACGCCACCCAGCGCGATCGCGATCAACATGCCCGGCCATCCCGGACGAAACCGGCGCAGCAGCAGAATAAGCGCAACCGTGCCCGCGGCCACCAGGGTTGTCACCAGGTCCACCGTGGCGCGCGCGTCCCAGATTACGGCCAGCTTGTGCAGAAATTCGGGCGGGGCGGCCTGTTCCAGCCGCAGCCCGAAGAAATCCGCCACCTGGCTTGCGGCGATGATGACGGCAATGCCGGATGTAAACCCGACCGTGACCGGAAAAGGGATGAATTTTATGTAATCGCCCAGCCGCAGCAGGCCGACCAGCATCAGCATGATGCCGGACAGGAAGGTCGCAAGAATCAGTCCTTCCACCCCGATCTGCATGACCGTGCCCGCGACCAACACGATAAAGGCCCCGGCCGGACCGCCGATCTGGTAACGCGACCCGCCAAGCAGGGATACAAGGAAGCCGCCGACGATGGCCGTGTAAAGGCCGCGCTCCGGGCCGACGCCCGATGCTATTGCAATCGCCATGGATAACGGAAGCGCCACGATCGCAACCGTCAAGCCCGCCAAAGCGTCGGCGCGCAGATCTTGCAGCCTGTAGCCGCGCCCCAACGCGCTCAGGCTCATCGGGCGCAATTCGTCTAGAAGTCTGGGCGCGGCGCGATCCGGCATGGCAAGTCCTTCGGTTTCCGCGCGGCTTTCGCCCTGTCGCTTGGCGGTGTCAAGATGACCAAGGCACACAGCCTTTTGCCATCCGGACTGCGTCCACACGGGGATTTGCCTTATTTTGGCTTCAAATTTCTCGTATTACTCAGGCGCAATGTCGCCAGTGCGCCCGATGGGCATCAACAAGTTCTTAATGAAATGCTGCGATGCTGACAGCGTTCATATATACAGCAGGGCATGTCTATGGTTGCAATCACCCGCCTGGAACCGTCTGACCACATCACCGTCGATCGCGCGGTTGTGTCCGGCCTAATCCGCAGGCATGGGGCTGCCATGGCAGAGGATATTCTGATGGGGCACGTCGTCGAACTGACCGATGGCGTTTCCGCGATAGATGG
>JAAAPG010000064.1 GCA_009908405.1 Alphaproteobacteria bacterium
CGTGTTGGGCAGTTTCGAGCGGTTCATCGGCATCCTGATCGAAAACTTCGCGGGCAAACTGCCCTTGTGGCTGGCGCCGCGCCAGGTGGTGGTCGCGTCGATCGTGTCGGACGCGGATGACTACTGCCGAGAGGTGGTCGCGGCGTTGCAGGCCGCCGGGCTGCGGGCCGAGCTGGATTTGCGCAATGAAAAGATCAACTACAAGGTCCGCGAACACAGCCTTGGCAAGGTGCCGGTGATCCTGGCCGTGGGCGCGCGCGAGGTCGACGACCGCACCGTCTCCGTGCGCCGTTTGGGCGACAACCGCACCCAAACGCAAGGCTTGGATGCGCTGGTGGCAGACCTGGTGGCAGAGGGCACGCCGCCCGATCTACGCTGAGCGCAACGACAAGGGCCGCGCGCAATCGCGGCCCTGCGCTTATGGCAGAACCTGCAACCAGACCCAGCCGGTCAGCATGACCATCCCGGTCCCGATCAGGGCCGATGATGCGGCCACGCGCCGCGCCCGGCCATACATGTTGGCGAAAACGTAAACATTCACGCCCGGTGCCATGGCCGCCGTCACCACGGCAGAGCGCAGGGCGTCGGTGCCCAGCCCGAATGCCTTGGCCAGCCCGAAAGTGATCGCCGGGTGCACCACCAATGACAGCGCCACGACAAAGGCAATGGTGCGCAGATCGCCTTCGGGCCGGTAGCGATACAGCACGCCGCCAAGGCTGAACAAAGCCGCGGGCAAGGCCGCGCGCACCATCATGTCCAGCGCGTCTTCCATTACGCGGGGCACGGGCAGGCCCGACAGGTTCACGGCAAAGCCAAGCGCGATGGCGATGACCAACGCGTTATGAAACATCGCGCTGAACACGCGGCGCGCGGTGTCGCGCAGGCGGCCTCCGCGATTGCGCATCAGCTCCATCGCGGTGATGCCGATGGCGTAGCAAACCGGTGAATGCAGCGCGATGATCGCGTAGTTTGCCGCCAGCGCATCGGGGCCATAGGCGCGTTCGGAAATCGGCAGGCCCAGCAGCACCGTGTTGGAAAACAGCGCGACAAAGCCGATGGCGACGCAATCTTCCCAATCGCGGTTGAACAACACCCGCGCGCCCGCAAAGCCCAGCGCGAAACTGACCACGGCCCCGACATAGAAGCTGACCAGAAGCCGCCAGTCGAATTCCTGCCCAAGGTCCAGCCGGGAAATGGCCACGAAGAGCAGGCAGGGAATGGCAAAGGTCTGGGTGAACCAGACCACGCCTTCGACCTGAGCATCCGAAATCAGGTTGCGCCAGCGCGCCACGTAGCCAAAGCCGATGACCAGGAACACCGGCAGGATGACATCGGCCAGCGCCTGCATGTCATAACGCCAGGGTCACGGTCATCCCGTCATGCGCGGGGGTGACGTGGTCGGGCGTTTCCGCCGCGACCGTGGCGTAATCCAGATCCAGATGCATGTTGGTCAGCACCGCGCGGGCGGGCTGCGCGCGGGCGATCCAGTCCAGCGTCAGGTCCAGATGGGCATGGGTCGGGTGCGGGCTGCGGCGCAGCGCGTCCACGATCCAGACGTCCAGCCCGTCCAGCATGGGCCAGCTTTCGTCGTAAATCTCGACCACGTCAGGGCAATAGGCCAGCCCGCCCACGCGGAACCCAAGCGCGTCGATCCCGCCATGGTTCAGCCGGATCGGGTGCAGGGTCAGCGGCCCACCCGGCCCGTCGATGGTGACGGCCCCGTCAATGCTGTTCATGCCCAGAATGGGCGGGTAGGGCGAGTTCGGCGGCTGGATAAAGGCATAGCCAAAGCGCGACAACAGCGCGTCCTGTGTCGGGCCATCGGCCCAGACTTGCAGTTTGTCGCGCATGTTGAACACGATCTGGCGCAGATCGTCCAACCCGTGGACATGGTCGGCATGGGCGTGGGTATAGACCACCCCGTCCAGCCGCCCGATGCCCGCGTCCAGCAACTGGTCGCGCATGTCGGGGCCGGAATCGATCAGCACCTGCGTTGTGCCATCCGGCCCGATCCGTTCCAGCAACAACGCGCAGCGGCGGCGGCGGTTGCGCGGGTTGTCCGGGTCGCACGCGCCCCAATGCCCGCCAAGCCGGGGCACCCCGCCGGAAGACCCACAGCCCAGGATCGTGGCGCGCAATTCCGCCATCAGGATGCCGCCTTCCAGAACAGGCGGTCGAAATTGGCGCTGGTTTGGGCGGCGAACTCGGCGTCCGTCATGCCGAACAGCTCTGCCCCCACGCGGGCGGTATGGGCGGTGTAGGCGGGTTCATTGCGGCGGCCCCTGTGCGGGGGCGGGGCCAGGTAGGGCGCGTCGGTTTCCACCAGGATGCGCTCTACCGGGGCAGACGCGAAAATCGCCCGCAACTCCTTGCTGCGCGGGAACGCCGCGATGCCGGACATGGACAGGTAGAACCCAAGGTCGAGCGCCGCCTGCGCCAGCGCGGCGCCCGACGAAAAACAATGCATCACGCAGGTATACGAACCCTTGGCGTGCTCTTCGGTCAGGATGCGGGCCATGTCGTCATCCGCGTCGCGCGCATGGATAATCAGCGGCAGCTTGGTCCGGCGCGCGGCCTCTATGTGAATACGCAGGCTTTGCTGCTGCACCTCGGCGCTTTCGGCGGTGTAATGGTAATCCAGCCCCGACTCGCCAATGCCGACCATCTTGGGATGCTGGGCGGCCGCGACCAGTTCGTCCACCGTGACCATGGGTTCCGATGCCACGCTCATCGGGTGGGTGCCGGCGGCGAAGAACACGCTGTCATGCGCTGCGGCAATCGCCTGCACCCGTGGCAGGGCCGACAGCTTGGTGCAGATCGTGACCATGCGCGCCACCCCCGCCGCGTGGGCGCGGGCGATCACCTCGTCACGCTCTGCGTCGAAATCGGGGAAATCGAGATGGCAATGGCTGTCGACAAGCTGCGGCTGGGTCATGCACTCTGTCCCAATACGGGGCGTAACCCCTCTTCGGTTTTCAGCACCATATCAAGCACCAGCGCGGCAGGGTCAAGGTTCACTGCCCGCCCGTGACGCGCGCGCGCCGACAGGGTGGGGGCGAATTCTGCCAAGGTTTGCGCGGCGTGCTGATGCGGGGCGATGCGCGCCAGAAGGGCCGCTTCGCCCGAAACCGCCTCTGGCCCCGGTCCCATGACACCGGCGCGGGCGGCGCGGGCCATGAACAGGTCGAACAGGCGCAGGAACAGCGCGAAGCGGGTTTCATTGCCCTTGCCGGTCATCGATTCGGCCAGCCGCAGCGCCCGTGCGCGGTCCATGCGGGGCAGGGTGGCGAAGAGCGCGACCATGTCGGCGTAAATCTCTGCGCCGCCGCCAAGTGCCAGCTCCACGGCCTGACCGACCGACCCGCCCGACAGTTCGGCCAAGGTCGCCGCGTCCCCTTCGACCCCGGCCTGGGCCAGGGCGGCGGCGAAATCTTGCGCCCCCAGTGCTGACAACCGCAAGTCCCGGCAGCGCGAGCGGATCGTGGGCAACAGCCGCGAGGGCTGATGCGCCACCAGCAGCAGCGTGGCATTCGCGGGCGGTTCTTCCAGCGCCTTCAGCAGGGCGTTGGCGGCGTTGGGGTTCATCTCGTCAGCGGCATCGACAATCACCACGCGCTGCCCGCCATCGGCGGCCGACAGCCCGAAAAACCCGTGCAACCGGCGCATGACATCGACGGTGATGTCGCGGCGCAGATTGCCCTTGTCGTCCAGCCCGCGGCGGATGACCAACAGCCCGCCATCCGCGCCCGCGCGCAAGCGGCGCACGGTAGGGTGGTCCTCGGGCACATCCAGCGTGTCGGGCGGGCCGAACATGCCGCCGCCGTCGCCCGCCAGCAGGAACCGCGCGATGCGCCACGCCAGCGTCGCCTTGCCCACGCCCACCGGCCCGGTCAGCAACCACGCATGGTGCATCCGGCCAGAGCCGAACGCTTGCAGGAACGCGGCCTCTGCCGCCGATTGGCCGAACAGCACCGGCGTTGCGCAAGGGTGTGGCGCGCCTTCGCGCCCATCGGGCAGGTCGGGTGTGTCGCTCATGCCAGATGCGCCGCCACGCGCGCGACCACGTCCTGGGCGATGACCTCTGGCGCGCGCGCGCCGTCGATGATCTGCACCCGGTTCGGGTATTCCCGCGCCAGCGCCAGGAACCCCGCCCGCAGGGCTTCCTGAAAGTCCAGCCCCAGGTCCTCGAACCGGTCCTCGCCAGAGCGCCGGGCCAACCCGCGGTTCAGCGCCGCGCGCGCGTCCATGTCGATGACGAAGGTCAGGTCCGGGTCCACCCCGATGACCAGATCATGCAAGCGGTCCACCAGCGGGCGCAGGCTGGCGCGCGCCACGCCTTGGTAAACGCGCGTTGAATCCGCGAAACGGTCGGTCACGACCACCGCGCCCCGGTCCAGCGCCGGGCGAATCGTGCGTTCCAGGTGGTCGCACCGGGCGGCGTTGAACAGCAGGATCTCGGTTTCCGCCGACCAGCGCGCCGGGTCGCCTTCGACCAGCAGGCGGCGAATGGCCTCTGCCCCCGGTGCGCCGCCGGGTTCGCGCGTGGCGACCACGTCACGGGCTTCGGCGCGCAACGCTTCGGCCAACAGCCGCGCTTGCGTGGATTTGCCGCTGCCGTCGATCCCTTCGAAGCTGATGAACACCCCGCGCGCGGGCATGGCTAGTTCAGTGCCGTTTCGGACGAACCCCGCGCGAGCGCGATCAACCGCAAGGCGGCGGCCTGCGCGCGCACCATGAAGCCGCCGGTCGCCACGTCCGCGCCTGCGACCAGATCAAAGCTGACAGGGTCCATTTCCGGCAGTTCGACGATCAGTTTGCCCAGCACGTCCCCCGCCGCGATCGGGGCGGGCAGGGGGCTGTCGAATTCCGCGCGGGCCTCCAGCTTGGGGGAGCCGATGGCGGGCATCAGCACGCGCGCGTCCTCGGCGACGACCAGCGGCACGCTGTCCTGATCGCCAAGCCAGACCGGTGCTTCGGCCAGAACCGTGCCGGGTTCGGCCAGCGTTGCTTCGGCGAATTGACGAAATGCCCAGTTGGTGATGGCCTCGGCTTCCTGCACGCGTTCGGCGGCGCTGCTTAACCCGCCAAAGGCAAAGACTATGCGTCTGTCACCTTGCCGGGCAGAGCCGGTCAGCGAATAGCCTGCTTCCGAGGTGAAGCCGGTTTTAAGACCATCGATCCCGATACCCGCGCCCAGAAGCGGCAGGCGGTTTTCCTGTTCTATCCCGTTCCAGGTGAACACGCGCTCGCTGAAATACGGGTAAAATTCCGGGTGTTCGCGCAGGATGTAGGCGGCGAGCGTGACCAGATCGCGCTTGGACATGCGGTGGTTGGGGGCGGGCCAGCCAGAGGCATTGGCGATGGTGGTGCTGTCCATCCCCAATTCGCGGGCGCGCTGCGTGGCCATGCGCGCATAGGCGTCTTCGGTCCCGGCCAGCCCCTCGGCCACGACCACGGCGGCGTCATTGCCCGACAGAACGGCGATGCCGCGGATCAGGTCTTCGGCGGTGGGGCGGTCGCGCATTTCCAGAAACATCCGCGACCCGCCCATCTGGTAGGCGCGTTGCGACACGGAAAACGGCGTATCCAGCGCGACGCGGCCGTCCTTGAGCGACTCGAACAGCATTTCCAGCGTCATCAGCTTGGACATGGACGCGGGCGGCAACGGTTCATCCGCGTTCTTGTTCAGCAGCACCGTGCCGGTGCCCAGGTCCAGCACAAAGGCCGATGTCGCGCGGGTGTTGAACCCGCCGGGTCCGTCCTGCCCCTGAACCGGCAGATACGCCGCGCAAAGCGTCAGCGCGGCAAGGGCAGCGAGGCGGAAAGGGCGGATCATGAAACCTCCTTCATCGGCGGACGGCATAAGCGTCGGCAAAACCGAGCTTCTTGACTTGGGCAAGGATCTGGCGGCGCTCGGCCTGCGTGGCAGCCGGGCCGACTACGACGCGCCAGAAGGCATTGCCTTGCGTGCGGCCGGGCTTGATACTGGCAGACAGGCCCGCCCCGCGCATGGTTCGGGCGGCCCCGTTGGCGTTGTCCTCGACACTGAATATGCCGATCTGCACGAAGGGGCGCTCCGGCGCGCTGGCTGCCGGTGCCGCGGCGGCTGTCCCGGTCGTCGGTGTCGGCATGGGCGGGGGCGTGCCGGGGGCGGCGGGCGCATCGGGTGCCGGTGTCGTGGCGTCCAGCGGGGCAGAGGTGATCTGGTCCTCTTCTGATGTCTTGCGCCCGAACAGCCGCGCGAAGAACCCGCGCTTGCGCGGCGCATCGGCCTCTGGCAGCGGGATCATGGTTTCTTCGTCGGTGCCCGGCGCGGCCTCCGCGGCCTCCGCGGCCTGGGGGGACTGGGGCTGGCTTTGCGGCGCAGGTTCTGCATCGGGCGCAGCGGCGCCGGGGTCGCGGTCCGGCTCAGCCTCGGGGGCGGGTTGGGACGCGGGCTCGGGCTCTGTGCGAATTTCCTCGGTGCGCAGCGCCACGACTTCCAGCCCGGTGGGCGCGCCCGCGAGCATACCGACCGCTTCCGCCGCTTCCGCAGAGACCTGGAACACCGGGCCGGGGTTCATTCGCTCACGCTTGAACAGCGCCCCGACGGTTTCGCGCCCAGAGTCTGCATTTCGAATGATGACGCGTTCTGGAGCGTCAACATCCGGGTGGGCCACCCAGACGCCGCCAAGAGACGGGCGGCCATCCCACAAGCCCTTGTCGCGTTTGGAAAACACCTCTGGCGCTTCGACGTCCTTCTCGACCACCTCGCCCGCGCGCGGCGTGCTGCCGGGGGCGGATTGCGTGCCGCCGACAGTTTGCATGCAGGCGGACAGGCCAAAGCAAAAAATGAATGATAAACCGACTACTCTGGACCGTGACATTCTGCCTCTCTCTCGCATCTGGCGCCCACTCTGACGGTGGTTTCGGGCTGCAGTCCCCACGCTTGCGCGTTTTATACGCCAAATCTGGGCCGAGAACAGCCCCGCGCTGCACGATATACCGTGTTGTGATTCATTTGCGCAAAACACCGCGCGTTCTAGGCGTGGGCAGAACGATCCCGCCAGCGATTGACCATCGGATAGCGGCGGTCCAGCCAGAAGGCGCGCAGGCTGAGTCGTGGCCCCGGCGCGGATTGGTAGCGCTTCCATTCGGCGATATGGATCAGGTGGGCGATGCGTTGCACCGTGTCACGCTCGAACCCGCGTGCGACCAGGTCGGCCACTGACAGGTCATGATCGACCAGCCCTTCAAGGATCGGGTCCAGCACGTCGTAGGGTGGCAGGCTGTCATCGTCGCGCTGATCGGCGCGCAGTTCCGCCGAGGGCGGCTTGTCGATGATGCCGGGCACGACCACGTCCCCGCCGGGGGCCTTCATCCACGGCGCATGGTTGGCGTTGCGCCAGCGGCAAATGTCGAAAACCCGCGTTTTATACAAATCCTTGATGGGGTTGTAGCCGCCATTCATGTCGCCGTAGATCGTGGCATAGCCGACGGCGACCTCTGACTTGTTGCCGGTGGTCAACAGCATCGCGCCGGTCTTGTTGGAAATCGCCATCAGGATCGTGCCGCGCAGGCGCGATTGCAGGTTTTCCTCGGTCACGTCTTCTGCCAGCCCCGCGAAGATCGGTGCAAGCGCGTCACTCATGGCGCGGCGGGGGCCTTCGATGTTCACCTCGTCCAGCTTGCAGCCCAGCCGCCGGGCCTGGTCCGCGGCATCCGAAAGGCTGGCGGGCGAGGTGTATTCCGACGGCAGCATCACGCACTGCACGTTCTGCGGCCCCAGCGTGTCGGCGGCGATGGTGGCGACCAGCGCGGAATCGATGCCGCCCGACAGGCCCAGCACCACGCGGTCAAACCCCGATTTGCGCAGGTAATCGCCCAGCCCCATGCACATGGTCCGGTAATCCTGCGCCAGGTCGTCGGGCAGCGTGGCGCGCGGGCCCGTTTCGGCCTGCCAGCCTTCCGGGCGGCGCGTGAAACCGACGGTGACGACCGCCTCTTCATGCGCGGGCAGTTGCACCGCGAGCTTGCCGCCGGGGTTCAGCACGAAACTGGCCCCGTCGAACACCTGGTCATCCTGCCCGCCGACAAGGTTCAGATAGACCAGCGGCATGTCATTCTCGACCACGCGGGCGACCATGTGGGCCATGCGCGTGTCGTAGCGTCCCCGCGCATAGGGCGAGCCGTTGGGCACAAGCAGCAGCTCCGCCCCGGATTCGACCTGCGCTTCGGCGACGTCCTCGTGCCAGGCATCCTCGCAGATGGGTGTGCCGATACGCAGCGGTCCTGCCGTGAACGGCCCGGATATATCGCCCGGCGTGAAAATACGGTGTTCGTCGAACACCTGCTCATTGGGCAGATGATGCTTGCGGATGACCGCGCGGATCGCGCCCCCGCCCAGCACGACCCAGCAATTGTGGATCGCGCCGCCCTCTGCCATGGGCAGGCCAATGCCCATCATCGGGCCATCGGCGCAATCGCGTGCCAACTGGTCCAGCACCGCGCGCAGATCGCTCAGAAAGGCCGGGCGCTGCACAAGGTCCTGGGTCTGGTAGCCCGACAGGAACATTTCCGGCAGCGCGATCATATCGGCCCCGTCGGACTTGGCGCTGTCCCACGCGGCACGGGCCTTGGCGGCATTGCCTGCGATATCCCCGACAATCGGGTTCAACTGGGCAAGGGTCAGGCGGAAACGGTCGGACATACGGTCAGGGCCTTGATAAGTGGCACAAACCCCTCACATATCACGCTCGCCGGTCAAGGGAAGGGGCGTCCGGGGTCAGGTGCCGCCCGCATCGCGATACAGGCGTTCCATCTCGGAAACCGTCAACGACGCGTCGCTTGCCGCCAGGCCCGACGCGCCGAGCGCGGTCTGGTTCAACTGGCGGCGATCCATCCAGCGCGCGGCTTCATCCAGATTGCCGCTTTCAAGCGTGGCGAGAAAACTGTCGGACATGCTTTGCGAATTGGCGATCAACTGTTCTGGCGTGCGCGACATGTAGACGGCCAGCATGTCTTGCTGCTGTTGTTCGGTCAGCCTGTAAAAACCGAACCCGGCCCCCGCGCCTTCGTTCGACCCGAGTGAGATATTGATGTCGTTGCCCAGGCTGATCGCGCCGGTTTGCACCAGCGTCATCGCGCTCAGGCCCAGGGTGACGGTCGCCGCGCCCAGCACGACCCAATCGACGGTCACTGCTCCGCCTTCATCCCGGACAAGTGTCCATGGCATGTCCTGGAACCAGCGATTTGCCATCTC
>JAAAPG010000041.1 GCA_009908405.1 Alphaproteobacteria bacterium
CCCGCATGAATTGCCGGGCTATCGCCATGTCAAGAACGACGATGTGCGCGATCTGTTCAAATCGGTCTGGGGGGTCGAGGTCGATTCCGAGCCGGGCCTGCGCATTCCCAACATGCTGGATGCCGCGGTGGATGGCACCTTCAAGGGGCTGTATTGCCAGGGCGAAGACATCCTGCAATCCGACCCCGACACCAAGCATGTCGCGGCCGGGCTTGCGGCGATGGACTGCGTCATCGTCCATGACCTGTTCCTGAACGAGACCGCGAATTACGCGCATGTCTTCCTGCCGGGGTCTACCTTCCTTGAGAAGGACGGCACCTTCACCAATGCCGAACGCCGCATCAACCGCGTGCGCGAGGTGATGAAACCGCGCAACGGCTATGCAGACTGGGAGATCACCCAGATGCTGGCCAATGCGATGCTCAAAGAGTCGGGGGGCGCGAACTGGTCCTACATGCACCCCAGCCAGATCATGGACGAAATCGCGCTGACCACGCCCAGCTTTGCCGGGGTCAGCTATACATTGCTGGAGGAAAAGGGCTCCGTGCAATGGCCCTGCAACGAGGCGCACCCGGACGGCACGCCGCTGATGCATGTGGACGGGTTCGTGCGTGGGCGCGGGCGGTTCATCGTGACCGAGTATGTCGCGACCGACGAAAAGACCGGCCCGCGCTTTCCGCTACTGCTGACCACGGGGCGCATCCTGTCGCAATACAACGTCGGCGCGCAGACGCGGCGCACCGATAACGTGGTCTGGCACGAGGCTGATTTGCTGGAAATCCACCCGCATGACGCCGAGAACCGGGGGCTGAACGAAGGCGATTATGTCAAGCTGGCGTCGCGGTCGGGCGAAACGACACTGCGCGCCAAGGTCACCGACCGGGTCAGCCCCGGCGTGGTGTATACCACCTTCCACCACCCCGACACGCAGGCCAATGTCATCACCACCGATTATTCCGACTGGGCGACGAACTGCCCGGAATACAAGGTGACGGCGGTGCAGGTCAGCCCCTCGAACGGGCCGACCGCGTGGCAGGAAGATTACGCCGCGCAAGCCGCGCAGGCGCGTCGCATCCTTCCGGCGGCAGAGTGATGGCCTTGCGCGCGCAAAGCAGCCACCCCGGCCTGTCGGTGCAACCCGACCGGGCGGTGGCGGTGCACCGCACATTGCCAGAGGAAGTGGCGGTCGCGATGGTGTTCGACGGGTCGAGCGCCGCGGTGATGATGGCCACACCCGCCGATCTGCAAGACTTTGCCACCGGCTTTGCGCTGTCCGAAGGCATTGTCACCGCGCCCGACCAGTTGGACGGGTTCGAGTTGGCCGAACACCCGAACGGGCTGGAAGCGCGTTTCTGGCTGCGCGCGGACCGGGCCGACGCGCTGGCCGCGCGCCGTCGCTTCATGGCCGGGCCGGTGGGCTGCGGGCTGTGCGGGATCGACAGTCTGGACGCGGCCGCGCGCGCGTTGCCGCAAGTGGGCGATGGCCCGCGCTTTGCGCGGTCCGAAATCGCCCGTGCCACGGACATGTTGCGCGCCCAGCAACCCTTGCACGACCAGACCCGCGCGACCCACGCGGCCGGGTTCATGTTGCCGGGGCAAGGCATCGTTCTGGCGCGCGAGGATGTGGGGCGCCACAACGCGCTGGACAAGCTGATCGGGGCCATGGCGCGGCAAGGGATCGACCCGGCGAGCGGCGCCGTGGTCATGACCAGCCGCCTGTCGGTCGAACTTGTGCAGAAATGCGCCATGGCTGGCGTGACCACGCTGGTCGCCGTGTCCGCCCCCACCGCCCATGCGCTAAGGCTGGCGGAAAACGCCGACATGACCCTTGCCGCCTTCGCCCGTGGCGGCGGGTTCGACCTGTATTCCAACCCTCACCGTGTTACCGACGAGGACACCAATGTCGCCTGAAAAAATGGTCCGCATGGCCAACCAGATCGCCACGTTCTTCAAGACCCAACCGCGCGAGGACGCCCCCGCCCGCGTCGCGGCCCATATTTCGGATTTCTGGGATCCGCGGATGCGCGACCAGTTGCGTGATTATGTCGATCAGGGTGGCGACGGGCTGGACGATGTCGTCGTCAAGGCGGCGCGCCTGACCTGCTGACAAGCCGGTCAAACGCCTGAAACGCCAATATCGGTTGCGGCGACAGACACCGCCTTGACGACGGCATGGGCCTGGTCGCCGACCGACAGCCCCATGGCCGCGACCGACCGGCGCGTGACCCGCGCCAGAACGCGCCCGGCGGCGGTGTCCAGCGCGACAAGCGCGCCGGGCCCATCGCCCGCGCGGATCTCGGCGACCGTTCCGGGCAGGATGTTCAATGCCGACAACCCCTCGGGCCGGGTGCGCGACAGGATCACGTCATGCGCGGCAATCCGAATGCGCAAGCCGGTGCCGGGGGCCGCCGCCACATGCGGCAGGAACAAGGGATGGCCAGATGCGTCCAGTTCGGTCAGGCCGTCATCGTGATGGCGTAAAATGCGCGCCGTCAGGACAGCGCCCATCTCTCGTGCGCCACCGGGGCGCACGGACGGGTCGCCCAGCACCGTGGCCGCCGGGCCATGGGCCATGACGCGGCCTGCATCGAGCGCGACCACGGTTGTCGCCAGTCGCGCCACTTCCGACGCGGAATGGCTGACATACAGGATCGGCACCGACACCTCGTCGCGCAACCGCTCGAAATAGGGCAGGATTTCCGCCTTGCGCGCGTCGTCCAGCGCAGCAAGGGGTTCATCTGCCAAGATCAGCTTGGGCGCAGACAACAGCGCGCGCCCGATGGCCACCCGTTGTTTTTCGCCCCCCGACAATGCGGCGGGGCGACGGTCCAGAAGCGGGCCGATGCCCAGCATCTCGACCACGCGGGACATATCGGCGCGCGGGGCGCTCTTGGGGGCGAACCACGCGCCATAGGCCAGGTTCTGGCGCACGGTCAGGTGCGGGAATAGCCGCCCTTCCTGAAACACGTAGCCCAGGCGGCGCTTATGCGGGCGCAGGCGGATGTGCTTGGCCGTGTCCAGCAGCACCCACTCGCCTGCCGCGATCCGGCCCTGTTGCGGCATCAGCAAGCCCGCGACGGCGTTGACAAGCGTGGTCTTGCCCGACCCGGACCGCCCGAACAGCACCGTCACCCCCGGCGGGGCCTTGAACGCGACATCCAGCGCAAAGCCCTTGAAAGCGTGTTTGACGGCCACGTCCAGCATCATGCCCCTCCGACCCGCCGAGCCACCCGCCGCGCCAGCAGTTCCGACAGCATCAGCGCCCCCATGGCAATGACAACCGACACGATGACCAGTTTCACCGCCGCGCCCTCTCCCCCCGGCACTTGCAAAAAGGCGTAGATGGCAGAGGGGATCGTACGGGTCTGACCGGGGATGTTGGAAACAAATGTGATCGTCGCGCCGAACTCGCCCATCGCCTTGGCAAAGGCCAGAATGGTGCCCGCAAGGATACCGGGCAGCGCCATGGGCAAGGTCACGGTCGCGAACACCCAAAGGGGCGGCGCGCCAAGCGTGGCGCTGGCCTGTTCCAGCTTCGGGTCGATCGCTTCTATCGACAGACGGATCGCGCGCACCATCAGCGGAAAGGCCATGACGGCGGCGGCCACGGCGGCCCCTGTCCAGCGAAAGGCCAGCACAATGCCCCAGTCGGCCAGAACACGACCAACCGGGCCTTGGGTGCCCAAGGTCAGAAGCAACACATAGCCCGTGACCACCGGTGGCAGGATCAAGGGCAGATGCACGATGCCATTCAGGAATTGCTTGCCCGGAAAGGACCAGCGCGCCAGCGCGTAGGCCACGAAAATCCCGACAGGCAGGCTGAAGACTGTCGCCCACAAGGAGACCTGGAGCGAGAGCGCAACCGCCTCCCATTCCTCTGGGCCAAGCCAATCCGTCACGGGTCAATCACCGACGACCACGAAGCCCTGACGCGCGAATGCCGCGCGCGCCTCTGGGCCACGGAGGAAGTCGAGAAAGTCCTGGGTCAACGATGTGTCGCTTTGGCCGAGTGCGGCGGCGGGGTAGACGATGGGCGGATGCGTCTGGGTCGGGAAGGTGGCGACGACGGTCACATCATCCTCCGCCACTGCGTCGGTAGCGTAGACGATGCCATAGGGCGCCTCGCCGGTCGCAACGAAAGCGAGCGCCGCGCGCACGTTGTCGGCCTGCGCAACCCTGGGCGCAACGCTGTCCCATAGGCCCAGTGTTTCCAACGCTGCCTTGCCGTAAATACCTGCTGGCACGGCATCGACCAAGGCCATGGCCAAGCGACCATCGCCAAGCAGGCCCGCAAGATCCATATCCGGGCCGACCTCGACGGGCGCGGCGCTCGCATCGGCGGCGATCAGCACGATGGCATTGTTCAGAAGGTCGAAGCGTGTGCCCTCTTCGACCAGCCCATCCGCTTCCAGCGCGTCCATCCAACCCGTATTCGCCGAGATGAAGATATCCGCGGGCGCGCCCTGCCGGATTTGCCGCGCGAGCGCGGAGGATCCGGCGAGCGAGACGGTCACGTCATGCCCCGTGTCGGCCTCGAACCGCGCTTCCACATCGGCCATGGCGTTGGTCATGCTTGCCGCGGCAAAGACGGTGATTTCACCGGCCGTGGCAGCGGAAGGCGCAAGGATGGCGGCAACGAGTGCGGTGGCACGGCAAAGGGCTGGTGTGAACACGATAAGCTCTCATTGAAGCGGATATGTTCCTCAAAACATATCGCAGCGAGGCAATCTCGCGGTCAAGCTTTATTTTCCGCTTGGCGTGTTGCGCAACAAGGCCTGCAACGCGCTGATCTGGGCGCTCCCAGCCTCTGACATGGCAGATTCCAGCGCCCGATACTGCGCCAAAACGGCTTGGCCGGTTTCCGTCAGGTATGCGCCGCCGCCTTTCGCACCCCCGCGCGACGAAGCCACAAGCGGTTCCTGAAACGCCGCGTTCATTGTTTCGACCAGCATCCACGCACGTTTGTAGCTCATCGACATGCTCCGCCCGGCCGCGGCGATGGAGCCGGTCTCGCGGATACGTTCCAGCAGATCCGCCTTGCCGGGTCCAAGCATCGCGTCATCGCCAAAGACGACCCGGATGCGTAATCTGGGCGGTGGTTGTGTCATGTCCTAGACATACGCAAATGCAGACACGCGGCACAAGGACACTGGCACCAGTTCACGCAGCTTGTTGCAACGCAAAAAAGAAACGTGCAGCATCCATGAACGCACGGCGGCGGCCCTTGGCCAGTGCCTCGGCTTCCTCGTCCGAGCCCCATTGCGAAATTTGCCAGTCCTCATCCACGCGCGAAATGGTCCAGAGCGCACCTGGCTGGTCGAACCCGTCAATGACCGCCAGCGCGATCATAAGGGAACCGGACATGGCGACAAGATCGTGAAAGCAGGTCAGTTCAAACGCGGTCAGCCGCGCGACATCGGCGCGCAACTCTGCAAGCAACGCCGCGGGTTGCGGTTCATGCACGACGCCATACCGCACGACAGGGCGCACCCCGTAGCGGTGCGCGGCCCAGTCGATGATCGGACCCCATGCCTCGGCCTCCAGCGCGACCAGACTGTCGGGAGCTTCGGCCCGGTAGCAGACCAGATCGCTGTCGCCGTAATCGGTGATCAGCCCGGCGACCTCTGCCATCTGGCCGCGCACATTGTCGAGGGCGGCATTCGCCGCGCGGGTGGCTGGCATGGTGGACGGGTCAATGGTGTCAGCCTGCGCACGCCACTCCTCTGCCACGATCTCGGCAAAGGCATGGGTCGGCACCACGAGCCCCGCTTTCGCCGGTGTTTTCACGCCGCGCCCGTCAAGCAAAATGGCAAAGCCGTCATCGGTCTCTGCCACCGACACTTCGGTCCAGAAGCGTTTCTTGACCCATTCGCTCATCGTATGCCCTCTCTTGCTCAGATGTCGGAAAACGGGTCGGCGGGGGCGTCGGCGGGGGTCCAGCCAAACAGCGACCAAGCCTGCGCCATATGCTCTGGCAAGGGCGCCGTCACGTTCAATGTGGCGCCCGTGACCGGATGCTCCAGCACCAGCGACCGCGCGTGCAGATGCAGCTTGCGGCTGACCTCGCCGCCAATGCCCGCGCCCCATCCGTCGCCAAGGTTCTCCTGCGCTGACCCGCCATATTTGCCATCCCCCATGATCGGGTGGCCCATCTCGGCCATATGCGCGCGCAACTGGTGCGTGCGGCCCGTGATCGGCGACAGCGCCATCCACGCGGCGCGGCTGCCCAGACGTTCGATGACGGCGAAATCGGTCATGGCACGTTTCGCACCTTCGGTCGCGTCCACCTCGTTCGGGTGAATGCAGCGCATCTTCTCGGCCCCGCGCCCGCCGGTTTTCAGCAAGCCGTAGCGGACCGTGCCCATCAGCGGCTGCGGCACGCCCGCGACCAAGGCCCAGTATATCTTGCGCGTGTTGCGGTGGCGAAAACTCTCGGACAGGCGGCGCGCCACGCGCGGCGTGCGCGCCAGCAGCAGCACGCCGGACGTGTCCTTGTCCAGGCGGTGCACCAGCATGGGGCGGTCCTTGTAGTCGAACATCAGCGCATCGGCCAAGCCGTCGACATGGCGTTTGCCTTGACCGCTGCCGCCCTGGCTGGGCAGGCCCGGCGGCTTGTTCAGCGCGATCACATGCTGGTCACGAAAAATGACGCTGGACCGGATCATGGCTGCATCGGCCTCGGACGGCCCGGATTTCACCACCGGCGGGGCGGCAGGCGCATCGGGCAAGGGGGGGATGCGCACCGATTGCCCGGCTTCCACGCGGGTATTGGCCTTGACCCGGCCGCCATCAACCCGGATTTCCCCCTTGCGGCAGGCTTTCTCGATCAGCCCTTGGGTGATCTGCGGAAACTGGCGTTTCAGCCAACGGTCCAGCCGCTGGCCGCCATCGTCCGGCCCGACCTGCCGTGTGTCTACCCTGCTCATCATCTACCCCTGAAAACCAGCAACGTCATGCGCGCAGGCGGCCCCGAATGTCAACGCCCGCTTCATCTTGCGTCAAATACTCCGCCGGGGTTGAGCCAGCCCAGGCTGGCGAGGGGGCGGCGCACGCCCCCTGCCCCGCTATCCGCCACGCTTTGCGCGTAATTTGGCGAACCACGCCAGCCGCTTGCCCAGGTCGCGCTCGAACCCGCGTTCGGGTGGCGCATAAAGCACCGGGCGCGCGACCCCGTCGGGAAAGTAGTTCTGCCCCGAGAACCCGTCCTCGGCATCGTGGTCATAGGCGTAGCCCGCGCCATAGCCCTGATCCTTCATCAACCCCGTGGGCGCATTCAGGATGTGCTTGGGCGGCGGTTCCGACCCGGTTTGCTTGGCCAGCTTTTGCGCGCCCTTCCATGCCATGTAACCCGCATTCGACTTGGGCGCGAGCGACAGGTAGATCACCGCCTGCGCCAGCGCCAGGTCGCCCTCGGGGCTGCCAAGGCGCTCGTAGGTGTTCCACGCGTCCAGACAAACCGCCTGCGCTTGCGGGTCGGCCAGGCCGATATCCTCTATCGCCATGCGCACCATGCGCCGCGCCAGGTAGCGCGGGTCTTCGCCGCCGTCGATCATCCGGGCCAGCCAGTAAACGGCCGCATCCGGGTCCGACCCGCGCACCGATTTGTGCAAGGCGGAAATCAGGTTGTAATGCGCGTCGCCCGATTTGTCGTATTGCGCCGCGCGCCGCATCAGGCGTTTGGACAGCGCCTTGCGGTCCAGCTTGCCCGTGACCTGCCAGCCCATGACCTGTTCGATCAGGTTCAGGCCCGCGCGCCCGTCGCCATCGGCCATTTCCAGCAGTGCTTCGCGCGCCGGGCCGTCCAGCGGCAGGGCGCGGCCCAATTCCTGTTCGGCCCGCTGCGCCAGCAGTTCCAGGTCGGCCAGAGTCAGCCGCTCCAGCACGATCACCTGCGCGCGCGACATCAGCGCGGCATTCAATTCGAATGACGGGTTCTCGGTCGTGGCACCCACCAGCGTGATCGTGCCGTCCTCCATATGCGGCAGGAAGCTGTCCTGTTGCGCACGGTTGAAGCGGTGAATCTCATCCACGAACAAGAGTGTGCCGCGACCGGCCTTGCGGCGCAGTTTGGCGGCATCGAACACCTTGCGCAACTCCGGCACGCCCGTGAAAATCGCGCTGATCTGGACGAATTCCTGCTGCGTGTGGTCTGCCAACAGCCGCGCGACGGTGGTCTTGCCCACGCCGGGCGGCCCCCAGAACACAAGGCTGGCCAAGTGACCGCTGGCCAGCATGGCCCCAAGCGGGGCGTCCGGGCCAATGGCTTTGGCCTGCCCGATGACGTCGGACAACGCATGCGGGCGCAGGCGGTCGGCCAAGGGGCGTGGGCCGGGCTGTGGCGCGTCGGGCGTGGCGGTATCGAACAGGTCGGCCATGGGACAGTTTAGCGCGCGCAGGCGCGCGGTTACAGCCGAAACCGCAACGAGAGTTGACGCCCCTCGCGGATCAGCTCGATCACCCAAGCCCGCGTACGCGCGCGCGACAGGCGCACGACATCCTCGGGACTGGCAACGCGTTCGCCATTGATCGCCCGCAGCACATCGCCCGGTCGCAGCCCCGCGCGGGCGGCCAGGTCGCGGGCCTGCGTGACAAGAATGCCCTCGGCCTCTGGCGACAGGCCGAATTCCGCGATGACAGCAGGGTTGATGCGCATCACCTCCAGCCCCGACAGCGCCGCACGCCCATCTATTCGACGCGTGTCGCGCGGCGGGGTTTCGGGCGGGGCGATCAGGTCGATCGTGACCTCGCGCGCCTGGTCACCACGGCGGGTTTCCAGCACCGCTTGCGCGCCGATGCCGCGCGCGGCCAGCCGGAACATCATTTCGGGGGCGGAATTCACCTCGCCCCCATCGACGGACAGAACCACGTCCCCGCGCTGCAACCCGGCTGCGGCCAAAGGACTGTCGGGGTGCAGGTCCAACAGCACCACGCCCGCCGGGATGGTCTGGTCGAACGCCTCTGCCAGCGCGGCATCCACCGCCTGTGCCGTCACACCGGCCCACGGGCGCTGAAAACGCGGGCGCCCTTCGCGCGCCTGCGCGACCACCTGCGCGACAAGGTTGGCGGGAATGGCAAAGCCGATCCCGTTCGACCCACCGGACCGTGTGATGATCGCGGTGTTCACGCCGACCAGCTCGCCCGCCATATTCACCAACGCGCCGCCGGAA
>JAAAPG010000102.1 GCA_009908405.1 Alphaproteobacteria bacterium
GATGACGGCCGCGACCGCGAACATGACATTGCCTTCCACCTGGGTCGACCCAAGGAAGGACGCGATTTTCGGAATCATCGTCTGGTTCTGCTGGCTGAGCAACATGGCCGTGACGGCAAAGTCGTTATAGGCCAGCAGGAAGCTGAAAAGCCCCGTGGTGATGACGCCGGGCCACATCACCGGCACGATCACATGCCGGAACGCCTGGAACCGGGTGCAGCCATCGACCATGGCGGATTCGTCCAGATCCTTGGGGATGTTCAGGAAAAAACTGTGCAGCATCCAGAGCGTGAAAGGCTGGTTGATCGCCACAAGCACGATGATCCCGGTCGGCAGGTGGCCCCAGACATTCCATTCGAAGAACGGCAGCAGGTAGCCCGAGACCAGCGTGATATGCGGCATGGCGCGGAACACCAGCGCGATCATCAGCAGCCAGAACGTGTAGCGAAACCCGGACCGCGCCAGCGCGTAGCCGCCCAGCGTGCCGAAGGTGAGCGAGATGACCACCACGCAGACCACCACGATCAGGGTGTTCAGCGCCGCGCGCCAGAACTCTTCCTGCACCCAGGCACCATGATAGCCCTGGCCCGTAAAGACCGCGCCGGTCTGTTCCAGCGTGAAAGTGCCGCGCACGGCGTTGCGCCAGTCGGCAAGGCTGAAGAAATCGGCCTGCACCTTGAAGCTGCCCCACAGCGTCCAGACGAAGGGAAAGGCCGCGACCACGATCCACAGCACGACCAGCATGGTCGAGACGGATACCAGAAGCGGCGAACGGCGATACGTAGCGGCCATGGTCCTAGTGCCCTTTCCGGTTGAAGTCGCGCCAGGTGCGGATCAGCACCGGGGTCAGCAGCACGACAATGCCAAGGATCGTCAGCATCGAGGTGGTCGCCGCCGCGCCGAATTGCGCCGCGTCCCCGCGCAGGTAGTTGAAGATGTTGTAGGACAGCGATGTCGCATTGGCCTGCGCCTGAAACCCGACGATGGGTTCGAACACGCGGAAATTGTCCATCAGTTGCATGAGCGTGATGAAGATCGCCAAGGGCATCAGGTGCGGGATCACGACATAGCGGATGCTTTGCCATCGGCTGGCCCCGTCGATCATCGCGGCTTCGAGCGGTTCCTCGGGCACGGTCTGCAACCCGGCATAGAACACGATGAAGGCAAAGGGCGCCGAGGACCACACGCCATAGACCATCAGCATGACCCATGTCAGCGCGGGAGAGGCTTTGAGCGACAATGTCGGGTCATTCATCAAGGTTTGCAGCGCCGCGCCCAGCACGCCGCGACTGTCGACCATCCAGAACAGGATGAGCGAGCCGATCAGCGGAGTCACGATCATGGGCAGAAGGGACACGAAGATCGTCGGGCCGCGAAACATGCGCGGCAGCGAATTGACACCCAGCGCGATCGCAAGGCCCAGCGCCAGCACCAGCGGCGTGACGACGAAGGTAAACGTCAGCGTAAAGGACAGCGCGCGCCAGAATGGCAACGTCATGGCGCGGCGGGTGAAATCCGACAGGCTGTCGGATTGGTCCCACATGTCCGACAGTTCCGAAAACGCCAGGTGGTTGCGGTCGGTATAGTTGCTCAGCCCCGCGAAACGCCCCAGGGGCTTGGCGTCGCGCAGTTCCGCCGTGGCCGCGCGGTCGATGACGGTTTCCTCGGTGCAGCCGAACGGGCCGCAATTTTCCACCGTGCGCAAGACCTGCTCATGTTCGACATGCAGCGACTGGATGAAGACCGACACGACGGGCAAGGCAATGAACAATGTCATCGCCAAAGCCGAAGGCAGGATGAACCAGAAAAAGGTGCGATGTTTCATGCGATCATCCCCTCGGCAAGGCAATGGGCGGCCAGATCGGCCGCCCGTGCGTGGATCAGTTCAGGAACCCTTGGGCACGTGCGGCAGTGGTATAGGCCGCCTCGATGGTCGCAAGCGTTTCCTCTGCACTGGCCGAGCCTTGCAAGAACCCGGCAAGGTTTTCGCCAAGCGCGGTATGCATAAGCCCCATGTAGGGCGACATCGGATAGGGCGCGGCACCGCCTTGCGCGCTGGCAATCACCCCGGCAGAGGCGGGCGTGGGCTGATACCCCTCGGCCAGCCAGACGGCGAGCCCGGAATTCTCGGCCACGCGCTCTGGCGTGATACCGTTCAGCATGGCGACGAAGCTGGCCTCGGCGTCTTCGTCAGACGTGTTGGCGGCAATGGTGAACCCGTCCCACCACAGCGTTGTCGCCGGGCGGGTCTCGCCTGCCGCTGTGGGGGCCGCGGCCAGAACGGTGGTTTCGGCAACACCTTCGGCGGCGTTTTCACCCGCCAGAATGCCCGCCCCGCGCGAACCCCAAAGCAGCATCATCGCCACTTCGCCCGCTTCCCATTGGGCCTGAACGGCATTGGAATCGAAGGTCAGGTAATCGGGGTTGGAATAGCTGGTCAGGCCCTTCAACGCTTCCAGCGCGGCAAGCCCGGCCTCGTTATTGATGGCGGGGGCGGCGGACCCCGGCTCGAAAAAGCTGCCGCCATGGCCCAGATACAAGTTGACGTATTCCTGCGCCAGGTTCCAGCCCGCGCCGGACACGATGGCGACCGGATGCTCCATGATGCCTTGCGACTGGATCGCTTCGGCGGCGGCCAGAACCTCGTCCAGCGTGGTCGGCGCGGCGACGCCCGCCTGTTCCAGAACGTCGGAGCGGTAGAACATGTGCTGCGCGTTGGCCATGAAGGCCACGGCCATCACCTGCCCCTCGATCCGGACAAGCTGGCTGGACTGAAGGCTGGCACCATGCTTTTCGACCAGGTCATCGAGCGGGCGCAACAGCCCCGCATTCATCAACGGCACGATCGACCCGTTGGCGACAACGGCGACCGAATATTGCGATGGATCGGCAGTCAGCGCGGCCACCTGCAAATCGCGGTGATCAGAGGTCAGGTTGGCGCTCACCTCCACGCTGTCGGTCGCGCAAGCCTGCGCGCCGTCGACCACGGCCTGCAAGGCCGGGAAATCATTGCCGAGAATACTGACATTGCCCGATCCGATCCCGCAATCGGCATTGGCGGCAGAGGCCATCCCGATGGCGAGAACAGATGCGCTGGCGGCAAGGCGGACTAGTCTGATCATGCGTGTGTCTCCCTGTTGATTGCGCGCAATGCGGCGAATCGTGATTTCGTTTGCATACGCTTGCAGTAATGCACGGATTCGCCAATTATGAAAGAATTATATATTCCACGCATAAATTTTGATCTTCCCGGAAAAACTTGTTGTCAGGCGTCACATTTCCTGTCAGCTTGATTTGCATACGTTTGCAAACCGGGCGGGATCGGGCATGGCACAGATCGAATTGCGCAATCTGTCGAAGCGGTGGGGCAATTTTGTCGGCGTCCATGGCTTTGACCTGAACATCTCTGACAAGGAATTCGTCGTGTTGCTGGGGCCATCCGGCTGCGGCAAGACCACCACCATGCGCATGATCGCGGGGCTGGAGGAAATCACCGAGGGGGATGTGCTGGTCGACGGCACCCGCGTGAACGATCTGGAACCCAAGGACCGCGATATCGCGATGGTGTTCCAGTCCTATGCGCTCTATCCGAACATGAATGTTTACGACAATATCCGCTTTCCGCTGAAAGTGCGCGGCATTCCGCAGGCTGAACATGACGCAAAGGTCAAGCGCGCGGCGGATATGGTTGAACTCGGGCCGTTCCTGCACCGCCGCCCCGCCGAATTGTCGGGCGGCCAGCGGCAGCGCGTGGCCTTGGCCCGCGCCGTGGTGCGCGAACCGAACCTGTTCTTGATGGACGAGCCGCTCTCGAACCTCGACGCGAAATTGCGCGTGTCCACCCGCGCGCAGATCAAGCATCTTAGCCACGAATTGGGCGTGACGACCATCTATGTCACCCATGACCAGATCGAGGCGATGACACTCGCCGACCGCGTCGTGGTCATGAAACAGGGCGTCGTGCAACAGATCGGCACGCCCACGGATATCTACGACCGCCCGGCGAATACTTTCGTGGCCAGCTTCATCGGCACACCCGCGATGAACCTGATGGACGGGCATGTCCGCGGCGGCGTGTTCACCGGCCCCAATGTGCGGGTCGAGACTGTCACGGCACCGGACGGTCCGGCCATACTGGGCTTCCGCGCCGAAGATGCCAGCATGACCCAAGATGACGGCCAGATCAGCGGCCCGGTCTATTCACTGGAATTGCTGGGCGATGCGACCATGGTCACGCTGCGCGCGGGCGATGCGATCGTCTCGGTCAAATGCCCGAAAGAGTTCCGGGCCGAAATCGGCGCCCCCTTCCACGCGACAATCCCGCCAGAGGCCGTGCACCTGTTCGACAGCGACACCGGCGCGCGGCTGGACTGAGCGCCTCTTTCACTTTTCAGGACAGACTCATGACCATCACCTATCTGAAAACCGCCAAACCCGCGAACGAGCGCGCCGAGGATGACGCAAAGGTCCGCGCCACGGTCGAGGCGACCTTGGCCGAAATCGAAACCCGTGGCGATGCCGCCGTCGCCGATCTGAGCGCGAAATTCGACGGCGTGTCGCGGCCTTCGTTCCGGCTGACCGCGTCGGAAATCGAAGCCGCCATGTCCAAGGTCAGCGCCCGCGACATGGATGACATTCGCTTCGCCCAGACCCAGATTCGCCGCTTTGCCGAAGCTCAGCGCGCGTCGATGACGGATATAGAGGTCGAAACCCTGCCCGGCGTGATCCTTGGCCACAAGAACATCCCCGTGCAATCCGTGGGTTGCTATGTGCCGGGCGGGAAGTTCCCCATGGTCGCCAGCGCCCATATGTCGGTTCTGACCGCGACGGTTGCAGGCGTGCCGCGGATCGTGGCCTCTGCCCCGCCGGTGAATGGCGAGCCGCACCCTGCCATCGTCGCCGCCATGCACATGGGCGGCGCGCATGAGATTTACGTCCTTGGCGGCATTCAGGCCGTGGGGGCCATGGCGATCGGCACCGAAACCATCGACCCGGTGCATATGCTGGTTGGCCCCGGCAATGCCTTCGTTGCCGAAGCCAAGCGCCAGCTTTACGGCCGCGTGGGGATCGACCTGTTCGCGGGGCCGACCGAAACCATGGTCATTGCCGATGACACGGTGGATGCGGAACTCTGCGCCACCGACCTGCTGGGACAGGCGGAACACGGCTACAATTCGCCCGCCTGCCTGATTACCAACAGCGCCAAGCTGGCCGAGGGCACGTTGGCCGAAATCGACCGCCTGCTGGCCATCCTGCCCACGCGCGACACCGCCGCGACAAGCTGGCGCGATTATGGCGAGGTGATCCTCTGCGACAGCCATGACGAGATGCTGCGCGTCGCCAATGACATGGCCTATGAGCATGTGCAGGTCATGACCGAGCGCGACGACTGGTATCTGGACAACATGCACAGCTACGGCGCGCTGTTCCTCGGCCCGCGCACCAATGTCGCCAATGGCGACAAGGTGATCGGCACCAACCACACGCTGCCCACCAAGAAAGCCGGGCGCTACACCGGTGGGCTTTGGGTCGGCAAATTCCTGAAAACCCATAGCTACCAGCGCGTGACCAGTGACGCGGCAGCGGCCATGGTCGGCGAATACGGCTCGCGCCTGTGCATGCTCGAAGGGTTCGTCGGCCATGCCGAGCAATGCAACATCCGCGTGCGCCGTTATGGCGGGCGCAATGTGCCGTATGGGGTCGCGGCGGAATGACCCCTCAGCAGATGAAAGCGGCGCTCGCGCCCTTTCGCAAGGCCATGGAAACCGCCACGCCCGATGGCACGCGCGCGGCGCTGTCCGACCTGATGCACCCCGATGCCGTGATCCATATCTGCCACCCGTTCGGCGATCTGACCGGGCCGGAGGGGCTGTTCGCCACCTGCTACGCGCCGCTATTGGCCGCCCTGCCCGACCTGGAACGCCGCGACATGATCGTGATGGGCGGGACCACGCCCGAAGGCCAGCATTGGCTGGGCTGCATGGGTGTTTACATGGGCACCTTCTGCGCGCCGTTTCTGGACATTCCGCCGACCGGCCACCTGGCGCATACGCGGTATCACGAGTTCTACCGGTTCGACGCCGGGCGCGTGGTCGAGATGCAAGCGATCTGGGACATTCCCGAACTGATGATGCAAGCCCGCGCCTGGCCGATGGGGCCGCAGCTTGGGGCCTATCTGGTCACGCCTGCGCCCATGTCTCAGGACGGGTTGCGCGTGGCGGGGGATGGGCAAATCGCCTTGGCGCATGTCATCGCCATGCTGACGGACCTGTGCCGTCACCCGGCGGACCCCGACCCGACCGTCATGAACCTGCCGCGCTACTGGCACCCTCGCTTCAACTGGTATGGCCCGGCGGGCATCGGCACCGCGCGCGGCATTTCCGGCTTTCGGTATTGGCACCAAATACCCTTCCTGCGGGCCATGCCCGACCGCAAGCTGGATGCGATGGGCGATCTGCTGTCGCATTGGGTGGCCGAGGGCGATTACGTGTGTGAAACCGGCTGGCCCAACATGCGCCTGACCATCCAGCAGGACGGCTGGCTGGGAATCGCGCCCGCGAACCAACCCATCACCCTGCGCAGTCTGGATTTCTGGCGGCTGGAGCACGGGCTGATCCGGGAAAACTGGGTTCTGGTCGATCTGCTGGACATGTGGGCGCAAATCGGTGTCGATGTGCTGGGGCGGATGCGTGAATTCAACAAGGCGCGCAGCCTTGCCCCGATTGCACCGGGACAGGGGTTGGACACATGACACTGGATTTGCCGCGCACACCATCGTTCCGGCTGGACGGCAAACGCGTGCTGGTCACGGGCGCGTCGTCCGGCATCGGGCTGGGTTGCGCGATGGCATTGGCAGAGGCGGGCGCAGCGGTCACGATGGTCGCGCGCGGGGCCGAGCGGCTATACGCGGCAGCGGATGCGATCCGCGCCACGGGGGCAGAGGCGCAGGCGCAGCCGCTGGATATTGCCGACATTTCGGCATTGCGGTCGTTCATTGCGGAAAACGGCCCGTTCGATGTGCTGGTCAATGCCGCCGGGATCGCGCGCCACAGCCCAGCGCTGGACACGACAGAGGAGGATTTCGACGCGGTCGCCGCCGTCAACATCAAGGCCGCCTATTTCGCCGCGCAAGCCGTGGCGCGCGGGCTGATCGCGGCGGGAAAGCCTGGCAGCCTTATCCAGATTTCCAGCCAGATGGGCCATGTCGGCGGCGTGGACCGCGCCGTCTATTGCGCCACGAAACACGCGGTCGAGGGCATGACCAAGGCGATGGCCATGGAATGGGGGCCGCATGGCCTGCGCGTCAACACGATCTGCCCGACCTTCATCCTGACGCCCCTGACCCAAGCGACCTTCGACATCCCCGAGCGCCGGGCGTGGATCGAAAGCAAGATCAAGCTGGGCCGCGCGGGACAGGTCGAGGATGTCATGGGCGCGGTGCTGTATCTGGCATCCGATGCCAGCGCGCTGGTGACGGGCACGGCGCTCAAGGTCGATGGCGGGTGGACGGCGGGATGAGCATGACCGGCAGGATCACCGCGCAGGACGTGGCCAAGCTGGCCGGGGTCAGCCAGTCGGCGGTCAGCCGCGTGTTCACCCCCGGTGCCAGCGTTGCCGCCGCGACCGCGGCGAAAGTGCGGGCGGCGGCCACGGCGCTTGGCTACCGCCCCAATTCGCTGGCCCGCGCCATGATTACCGGGAAAAGCCGCATCATCGGGCTGGTGGTGGCCCATCTGGACAACCAGTTCTACCCGGTGGCGATTGAAAAACTCAGCGTGGCGCTTCAGGCCAAGGGGTATCATGTGCTGCTGTTCATGGCCTCGAACACCGAGGGCGAGATGGAACGCCTGATGGAAGACCTGCTGGCCTACCAGGTGGACGGGATCATCACGGCGTCGGTCGCGATCAGCAATGATGTGACGCGGCGCTGCTCGGATGCAGGTATTCCGTTGGTCATGTTCAACCGGGGTCAGCCGGAATCGGGGCTGTCGGCGATCACCTCTGCCAATGCGCTTGGCGGGCGCAAGATCGCGCGGTTACTGGTAGCGGGCGGGCACCGGCGCATCGCCCATATCAGCGGCTGGCAAGAGGCCAGCACCGGCCGCGACCGCGCGCGCGGGCTGGTCGAAGGGCTGGCAGAGGCGGGTCTTGCCCCTCATGCCATGATCGACGGCCTGTTCAACCGTGACACCGCCGCCGAGGTCGCGCGCCAGATGATGCTGGGCCCCACGCCCCCCGATGCGATCTTCGTCGGCAATGACCACATGGCCTTTGCCGTGATCGACGCATTGCGCGCCATGGGCCTGCGCGTGCCCGAAGATGTGTCCATCGTGGGCTATGACGATGTGCCCATGGCCGCCTGGGGCGCCTATGACCTGACCACGGTGCGCCAGCCCATGATGCGCATGGTCGAGGCCACGGTCGAGACCCTGATCGCCCAGATCGACGACCCGACCCGCGCCGCCCAGAGCCTGGAGATAGACGCCCCGCTGATCCTGCGCGGATCGGCGCGCCGCCCGGAGGATGACAATGCAGGGCTTTGACCCGAAATGGCGCGATTTCCCGGATTACATCCTGGGAATCACGCGAGAGATCTGGGAAGGGCGCGCCCTGTCCAGCCTGACCGATTATTACGCGCCCGATATCGTGGTGCGCATGCCGGGCGGGGTCAGCACCGGCAATGCCGGGGTGATCGCCGCAACCATGGCCACGCTCGCGGAATTTCCCGACCGCCGCCTGTTGGGCGAGGATGTGATCTGGTCCGGCACGCCCGAAGCGGGGATGCTTTCGTCGCATCGCATCCTCTCTACCGCGACGCATTCGGGCGATGGCGCATTCGGCCCGGCCACCGGCACGCGCCTGCGCTACCGGGTGATCGCCGATTGCCATGCACGCAACAACACCATCGACGACGAATGGCTGATCCGCGACTATGGCGCCGTGGTGCGCCAGATGGGGTGGGAGCCGCGCGCCTTCGCCCGCGACCAGATCGCGCGCGAGGGCGGGCCAGAGCACTGCACGCCCCCCTTTACGCCCGAAATCGACCTTGCTGGCCCCTATACCGGGCGCGGCAACAGCAACGAATGGGGCGCGCGGCTGGCCGATACGCTGACCCGCCTGATGTCCGCCGATATGGCCGCCATCGCGCAGGTT